>VGCE01000007.1 GCA_016870155.1 Actinomycetota bacterium
CTCGCCGCGCACGTAGATGGGCGCGCCGCGCTCCTCGAGCAGCCGGTCGACGGTCTCGATGGCGCGGTCCACGCCGGCGCAGTAGCCGCGCGGGGAGATCAGGTTGACGCTCTCGCTCACGGCGGGGAAGGCTAGCGCGGCGCGACGTGCGCTTGCGCGTAGCATGCCCCCGCGTGAGGACCGACCCTGCACACGCCCATCAGGCACTCGACATCGCCATGCGTGCCGCCGAGATCGCCGGCCGCGGCCTGATGGCGCGCTTCGAGCGTCCGGCCGAGGGCCTCACCGCCAAGAGCACGTCGACCGACCTGGTGAGCGACGCCGACCGCGAGGCCGAGCACGCGATCCTCTCCATCATCCGGGCCGAGCGGCCCGGCGATGCAATCCTCTCGGAGGAGTCCGGCGAGGCCGAGGACGGCACCTCAGGCCTGCGCTGGCTGGTCGATCCGCTGGACGGCACCACCAACTACCTCTGGGGGTACCCCCAGTGGGCGGTGAGCATCGCGTGCCACGACGACGCCGGTGGCCTCATGGGCGTGGTGCACGACCCCATCCGCGGCGAGACCTTCAGCGCCGTGCGGGGCGGGCCGGCGCACCTCAACGGACAGGTGCTCACGCTCGAGCCCAGCGACGACCTGGGCCAGGCGCTCATCGGCAGCGGGTTCGGATACGACGGCGTGCGCCGCCGCCGCCAGGCCACGCGCCTCATGGGAGTGATCCCCCACGTGCGCGACATGCGCCGCGGTGGGTCGGCGGCGCTCGACATGGCCTGGGTGGCCTGCGGCCGGCTGGACGCCTATTACGAGTTCGGGGTCAACGCCTGGGACGTCGCCGCGGGCGCGGTCATCGTGATCGCCGCCGGGGGCGAGGTGCAGGACATCCCCGCGGGCCCCGAGGGCGCCCCCGGCACCCTTGCCGCCCGCCCGGGCCTGGCCGACCCGCTGCGCGCAGTGGTGGACGCGGCGGCAGGGGGAATCGCCTAGCCCCGAACCCCGGTGTCAGGCACGTAACCAAAGGGCCCGCCGGAGCGGGCCCTTTGGTTACGTGCCTGACACCGGGGTTATGCCGCGGTGCTCTCCGTGTACAGGCGCCGCAGCACCGTGGGCAGGATGCCTCCGTTGCGCAGGTAGTTCATCTCGTTCGGGCCGTCGATGCGGCTTTGCACCTGGAACTGGCGGCCGTCACCCAGCTGCACGGTGAGGATTGCCCGGGGCTCCATGTCGGCGAGGCCCGTGATGGTGAAGGTCTCGTGGCCGGACAGGCCAAGGGTCTCCGCCGACTCGCCCTCGAGGAACTGCAGGGGCAGCACGCCCATGCCGACGAGGTTGCCGCGGTGGATGCGCTCGAACGACTGCGCGATGACCGCGCGCACGCCCAGGAGCGCCGTGCCCTTGGCGGCCCAGTCGCGGCTGGACCCCGATCCGTACTCCTTGCCCGCCAGCACCACGAGCGGGATGCCGTCGGCCTGGTAGCGCATGGAGGCGTCGTAGATCGGGATGATCTCACCGGTGGTGACGTGCTCGGTCCAGTTGCCCTCCTTGCCACCGGCCAGCGCGTTGCGCAGGCGGATGTTTCCGAAGGTGCCGCGCATCATTACCTCGTGGTTGCCGCGTCGGCTGCCGAACGAGTTGAAGTCACGCGGCTCCACGCCCTTGCTGATGAGGTACTCACCGGCAGGGGAGTTGACCGGGATCACGCCGGCGGGCGAGATGTGGTCGGTGGTGACCGAGTCGCCCAGCACGGC
Source organism: Actinomycetota bacterium (assembly GCA_016870155.1). Lineage (GTDB taxonomy): Bacteria > Actinomycetota > Thermoleophilia > Miltoncostaeales > Miltoncostaeaceae > SYFI01. The sequence continues at coordinate 1,745 of VGCE01000007.1, forward strand.
CAGGGCGCGGGCGTCGACGATGTCGGTCACTCCCGGGGCGTCCGGCGTGAGGGCCTCGAAGAACGGCGGCAGCTGCACGTATGTGCTGTCGGCATCCCAGGCGTAGGTGTCGCCGGCCGGCACCGGGATTGCCCGCCAGCGCTCGTCGCCGTCGAACACCGATGCGTAATACTCGCGGAACAGGTCGGCGTCGATGGTGCCCTCCACGATCTCGCGCACCTCATCGGCCGAGGGCCAGATGTCGGCGAGCATCACGGGCCGGCCGTCGCTGCCCGTGCCGATGGGCTCGGTGGTGAGGTCGATGTCCACGCGGCCGGCCAGCGCGAAGGCCACCACCAAGGGCGGTGAGGCCAGGAAGGCCGCCTTCACGTGCGGGCTCACGCGGCCCTCGAAGTTGCGGTTGCCCGAGAGCACCGCGGCCACCACGAGCCCGTTCTCCTCGATGGCCTTGGTCACCGGCTCATCGAGCGGGCCCGAGTTGCCGATGCAGGTGGTGCAGCCGTACCCGACCAAGTTGAACTTGATCTGGTCGAGGTAGTCCATGAGCCCCGACTTCTCCATGTAGCCGGTGACCACCTGGGATCCCGGCGCGAAGGAGGTCTTCACGGTGGGGTCCACCGTGAGGCCCTTCTCCACGGCGCGCTTGGCCACCAGGCCGGCACCCACCATCACGTAGGGGTTCGACGTGTTGGTGCACGAGGTGATGGCCGCGATGGCCACCGACGCGGGGCCGAACTCGGTCACCTCGCCGTCGATCTCCACCGGCAGGGTGTCGTAGTGGCGGCCGCCGCCGTTGACGTGCATGCCCTCGGGGTACTCGTCCATGAAGCGCTTGCCGACCTCGGGCAGCACCACGCGGTCCTGCGGGCGGCGCGGGCCCGACAGCGACGGGACCACGTCGCCCAGGTCGAGCGCCAGGTGCTCGTCGTAGCGCGGGTCGGGGTCGCCGTCCTCGCGGAACATCCCCTGCTCGCGGTAGTAGGCCTCCACCAGCGGCACGAGGTGGCCGCGGTTGGTGGTCTCGAGGTAGCGCAGCGCCTCGGCGTCAACAGGGAAGATGCCCGTGGTGGCGCCGTACTCGGGGCCCATGTTGGCGATGGTGGCGCGGTCGGCCAGCGTGATGTTGGACAGGCCGTCGCCGTAGTACTCCACGAACTTGCCCACCACGCCGTGGGCGCGCAGCATCTCGGTGAGGGTGAGCACCAGGTCGGTGGCGGTGGCGCCCGGCTGCAGCTGGCCGGTGAGCTTGACGCCCACCACGACCGGCCACGGCAGGTTGATGGGCTGGCCGAGCAGGTTGGCCTCGGCCTCGATGCCGCCCACGCCGAAGCCCAGGATTCCGATGCCGCTGATCATGGTGGTATGCGAGTCGGTGCCCACCAGCGAGTCGGGGTAGGCCCGCACCTCGCCGCCCACCGCGCGGGTGGCCACCACGCTGGCCAGGTATTCGAGGTTGACCTGGTGCACGATGCCCGTGCCCGGCGGCACGGCGCGGAAGTCCTTGAAGGCCTGCTGGGCCCAGCGCAGCAGCGCGTAGCGCTCGGCGTTGCGCTCGTACTCGCGCTCCACGTTCTCCTCGAACGACTGATCCGTGCCGAAGAAGTCCACCTGCACCGAGTGGTCGATCACGAGGTCGGCCGGCACCAGCGGGTTGATGCGCGAGGGGTCGGCGCCCAGGTCGCGCATGGCGTCGCGCATGGCGGCCAGGTCGACCACGCAGGGCACGCCGGTGAAGTCCTGCATCACCACGCGGGCGGGGAGGAGGGGGACCTCGCGGGCCAGCCCCGAGTTGGGCGACCAGTCGGCAAGCGCGGTGACGTCGTCCTCGCCCACGAACTCGCCGCCCGCGTTGCGCAGCACGTTCTCGATGAGGATCTTCACCACGTACGGCGTGCGCGACAGGTCGCGCCCCAGCGCGCCGAGGCGCCAGATGGCGTAGTCCTTGCCGCCCGCCGAAAGCGTGGCGCGTGCGTTGAACGGGTCCGGTGATGGGCTCACTGGGGCTCCTCGTGCGGGATCTCGTGACACAGCCCCGCGCGTCCGCGGGGCGACGGCGGAGGCTACACGGGTAATCTGCCCGAGTGGGACTACCGTGACCCTTCCGGGACGATACTCCCTGCATGGAGGTGAACCCCGCATGAGTACCCCGCGCATCGCCACCACCACCGCAGCCGCCGCAGGCATCGCCGCCCTCGCCCTGGTGGGCGCCGGCTGCAGCTTCGGCGGCACCGAGACCGTGACGGTCACGGCGCCCACCACGCCAACCACCGCCACGAGCACCACCGACACCACGGCGACCGCCTCGACGGCCACCACGTCGACCACGGCGACGACCGCCGACACCACCACGGCCACCACCGGCACGTCGACCACAGGCACCACCACCACCAAGCCGGCCGAGAACCCGACGCTGACGGCCAACAAGGAGATCCAGCAGGACCTCTCCGACCTGGGCTTCTACGCGGGTCCGATCAACGGCATCTACGGGCCCGTCACCACCGCGGCGGTCAAGCGATTCCAGGCGCGCGCCGGTCTTCCGACCGACGGCATCGCCGGCCCCCAGACCATGGCGGCCATCAACCTGGCGCTGGGCAACGACAGCACCGACGCCGTGGAGCTGCTGCAGACCGCCCTCGTGGGCCTCTGCTACTACGGCGGCACGGTGGACGGCGTGTTCGGATCGGGCACCGAGTCGGCGCTCACCGCATTCCAGAAGCAGGCCGGCATCAAGGCCGACGGCCGCTACGGCCCGGCCACGGCCACCGCGCTGGCCGCGGCGTGGCCTAACCGGCCGTCGTCGTGCTCGGGCAAGACCCCCAGCGGCGGCGGGGGCGGTGCCACCACCGGCGACACCCTCACCATCGGCAGCCCGAAGGTCTCGCGCACGTTCGACCTCTCGTCGTGCGAGGTCGTGGGCCGCGGGGTGCAGGCCACCGGCGCGGCGAGCGGCGGCTACAAGGTGGGCCTCGACAGCCCCGACGGCGCCGGCGGCACCCTGGCGGTGACCGGCGGCGGGCTCAACCTGAACGGCCCCGTCAACACCATCACCATCTCGGTGAACGGCCAGTTCCGGGCCTTCGGCACATGGCAGGGCGGCGGGGCCTGGAGCGTGGTGGGCACCTGCAGCGACTGATGCACGATCCGGGCCGGGGCGGGCCGGACCCCGCCCCGGCCCGAGACCGCCTGCGACCACGTACCGTACTCGCACGAACATGACCGGATGCATACGTCCCGCAGCGCTCGTGACCGCGCTGGCCGCGACACTGGTAGCCGCCGCGCCCCTTGCGGCGGACACTACCCTCGGCCTCCCGGATGCGCAGTTCGCCGCATACTCGCCGGACCTGAACATGACGGATCCGGGCGGCGCCGGAGCCTGCTCGCCGGGGCCCTGCATCATCGAGCAGGACTCCCTGCCCGTTGCATGGGGTGCGCTTCGGTATGCACCGTCGGCGGGCGTGATTACGTCGTGGAAGGTGAAGACGGCCGACGCCCGCACCGGCTTGCGGCTGAGGGTGGGCGTGCCCGGCGGCTTGGGCAGTGTCTCGTTCGTCGCCGCGAGCTCCGTGCAGTCCGCCGCTGCCGCGGGCACCCATGCGTTTGCCGCGCGCGTGGCGATCAGCGCGGGCCAGGGCGTGCACCTGGAGTGGACGGGCGGTGGTGGCTCGGTCCTGCTGCCCGGTGGTTCCCTTCCCGGTGGTGGCGGGGTGTCCATCGTGCACGACACCATCGCGCCCCCTGTGGGCAGCGCGGTCTTCGTCACGCCGGGCACCTACATCTCGGCCCCATCGACCGTACTGTTCCTCCAGGCCACTGTGGAGCCCGACGCGGATGGTGACGGGTACGGGGACACCAGCCAGGACTGCCAGCCCGCCAACGCGGGGAGCCAGGTCTGCCCCGTCGTGGTGCCGCCGGCCAATCCGGTTACGGCCGATCCGCCTAGGGCTGATCCGTCCGCGTCTCCGGTCGCCACCCCGCTGTCCGCGACTCCCGCTCCCCGGCTCGGCGCCGTCATCTGGTCGCGCGCGCAGCGCGTGATCAGTGCGCGAACCGTGGCGGTGGCAGGGACCACATACGCCATCGCGGCGCGCTCCGGACGCCTGACACGCCGTGGGTCGTGCCGCGTCAGCGGTGGGTTCGCCCGCTGCTCGGTACGCGTGGCCCCGGGCGCGTGGCGGGTGTCCCTCTCGCCGCGCAGCGGCGGTGTGACGGGGACCGCCGTTACCCGCCGGTACGTCGTCCCCCGCGGGGCGCGGACCTAGGCCGGCGTGGTGAGCCTGCGGTACCTGATGCGGTGCGGGGTGTCGGCGTCCACGCCCATCCGGGTACGACGGTTCTCCTCGTACTCCGAGTAGGAGCCCTCGAACCACACCACGTTGCTGTCGCCCTCGAAGGCCAGGATGTGCGTGGCCTCGCGGTCGAGGAACCAGCGATCGTGGGTGATGATCACCGCGCACCCCGAAAAGGTCTCGAGCGCGGTCTCGAGCGCGCGCAGGGTGTCCACGTCGAGGTCGTTGGTGGGCTCGTCGAGCAGCAGCAGGTTGCCGCCCCCCGAGAGCATCTTGGCCATGTGCACGCGGTTGCGCTCGCCGCCCGACAGCTGGCCCACGGGCTTCTGCTGGTCGCTTCCCCGGAAGTTGAACGCCGCGGTGTAGGCACGCGCCTGCACCTCGTTGCCGCCGCCGAGGTCGATGACGTCGCGGCCGCCCGCGATCTCGTCGTACACGGTCTTCTTCGGATCGAGCTCATCGCGGCTTTGGTCCACGTAGGCCATGCGCACGGTCTCGCCGATGTCCAGTGACCCGCCGTCCGGCTGCTCCTGCCCCGTGATCATGCGGAACAGGGTGGTCTTGCCGGCGCCGTTCGGGCCGATGATGCCCACGATGCCGCCGGGCGGCAGCGAGAACGACAGGTCGTCGAACAGCAACTTGTCGCCGAAGGCCTTCGACAGGCCCGTGGCCTCCACCACCTTGTCGCCCAGGCGGGGAGCCAGCGGGATCCGGATGTCCGCTGCGCCGCCGCGTTTCTGCACGTCGGCCTCCTCGGCCACCAGCTGCTCGTAGTTGGCCACGCGGGCCTTGCTCTTGGCCTGGCGGCCCTTGGGGTTGGTGCGCACCCACTCGAGCTCACGTGCGATGGCCTTCTGGCGCTTGCTGGCCTGCTTCTCCTCCTGGGCCAGGCGCTTCTCCTTCTGGTCGAGCCACGAGGAGTAGTTGCCCTGCCAGGGGATGCCCCGCCCGTTGTCGAGCTCGAGGATCCACCCGGCCACGTTGTCGAGGAAGTACCGGTCGTGGGTGACGGCCACCACGGTGCCGGGGTACTCGTCGAGGAACCTCTCGAGCCACCCGACCGACTCGGCGTCGAGGTGGTTGGTGGGCTCGTCGAGCAGCAGCATGTCGGGGGCCGAGAGCAGCAGGCGGCACAGCGCCACCCGGCGCTTCTCGCCGCCGGAGAGCGTGGTGAGGTCGGCATCACCGGGCGGCACGCGCAGGGCGTCCATTGCCACCTCCACCTGCCGGTCGAGGTCCCATGAATTGGTGCGCTCGATGGCGTCCTGCACCTTCTGGTAGTCCTCGAGCAGGGCCTGCATCTCGTCGGGCTCCATGGGCTCGCCCAGCTTCGCGCTCATCTCGTTGAAGCGGTTGAGCAGGTCGCGCCTCTCGGCCACGCCCTCCTCCACATTGGCGCGGACATCCTTGGTCTCGTCCAGCCGCGGCTCCTGCGGCAGGTAGCCCACCTTCACGCCCTTGCCCGGCATGGCGTCGCCGTTGCTGGGCGTCACCTCGCCGGCCATGATCTTGAGCAACGTGCTCTTGCCCGCGCCGTTGAGCCCCAGCACGCCGATCTTGGCGCCGGGCAGGAATGCCAGCGTGATGTCGTCCAGCACCACCTTGTCGGGTGGGTACGACATCCGCACCTTGTGCATCTGGTAGATGAATTCATTTGTGGACATGGCCGGGAGACTAGAGGGGTCGCTGGCCAACCGGCAGCCGGGCACGTCGCGAAACGGTATGGCCATTTGCGGGGGCGGCAAATGGCGATCCCCGGCTCCGGTTACCTGAGCACCGGTTCCCCAGCGACCCCTCTAGTCTTTCGGGCATGGACGTGACCGAAGGCTCTTTCCAGGCAGATGTGATCGAGCGGTCGCACGAGGTTCCGGTGGTCGTCGACTTCTGGGCCGAGTGGTGCGGGCCGTGCCGGCAGCTCGGGCCGATCATCGAGGATGCCGTCGGGCGCCGCGGTGGGGACGTGGTGCTGGCCAAGGTGGACATCGATGCCAACCCGGGGCTGGCGCAGATGTTCCGGGTGATGAGCATCCCGGCGGTGAAGGCCTTCCGCGACGGCGAGGTGGTGGGGGAGTTCGTGGGGCTCGTGGCGCCCGCGCAGATGGAGGCCTTCCTCGACAAGCTGGTGCCGAGCAAGGTCGACATCCTGGTGGCCGAGGGCGACGCCGACAGCCTGCGCGAGGCCATCTTCCGCGACGCCGGGCGCACCGACGCGCGCATCGCGCTGGCCCATGTGCTGTTCGACGACGGCGAACTCGAGGAGGCCGACGAGGTGCTGGCGCCCGCCGAGCACGACCCCATCGCCGCCGGCCTCAGGGCACGCATCAGGCTGATGGGCTGCGATGTGCCCGACGTTCAGGCCGGCCTCGCCGCGCTCGAGCGCGAGGACTGGCAGCAGGCGTTCGCCAGCCTGGTGGATGCCGCCACCACCACGGGCGACAAGGTGCTCAAGGACGACCTGCGCAAGATGCTCATCGGTCAGTTCCGTGAGCTCGGTGACAGTCACCCCCTGGTGCCCGAGTACCGCAAGAAGCTCGCCCGCGCATTCCACTGACGGAGGTCTGACCCTGATGGAGATCCGTGCCTACGGCGACGCCGTGCCCTTCACCACCACCGATGGCAGCACCATCCGGTCGCTGCTCGACCTCTCGGTGGCGCCCGTGGCCAACCACAGCCTGGCCGAGGCCGCGCTGCCTCCCGGCGGGCAGACCGACCGGCATCACCACAAGGTGTCGGAGGAGATGTACTACCTCGTGGAGGGCGAGGCGCTCATGGAGATCGATGGCGAGGAGCGCACGGTGACCACCGGCGATGCGATCCTCATTCCCGTGGGCTCATGGCACCAGATCACCAACACCGGGTCGGGCGAGATGCGCATGCTCGTCACCTGCGCGCCGCCGTGGACCGCGGAGGACACCTACTTCGCGTGATGCACCCCGCTGCGGGCCATGGGCACAGCCGACGTGGCTGCGGCGCCGGCGCCGTGAGCCGTGGCGTGGTCAGGGAGTGGTGGGCTCGGGGCTGCGGCTTCCGGTTGGCGATTCGGCGCCCGGGGGCATCGCATGCATCGGCGCTGGCGTGGACCACGACCGGAGCGCCTGGCGCACCACGAGGAACCACGTGAGCACGGCCGAGATGGCCACCAGCACCAGGGCGAAGATGGCGGCCTCCTCGTAGGCCGCGAGCTCGGCCGCCTGCCATACCTCGATTGCCAGGGTCGAGAACCCGGGCGGGGCCAGCAGCAGGGTGGCGGGAAGCTCCTTGGCCGTGGAGAGCAGCACCAGGCCCGCGCCCGCCGCCAGGCTCGGCAGCATCAGGGGGAGTTCGACCCCCGCGAAGCGGCGGATGCGACTTCGCCCCATGATGCGCGCGGCGTCGTCGAGGCGCGCGGGTATTCCCGCGACCGCCGATTGCGCGGCGCCCAGGGCCAGTGCCCCGTGGTGCACCACGTAGGCCAGAACCAGCAGGGGGAGGGTCTGGTACAGCGCGCCGAGCGGGCCCGGGGTGGACAGCGTGAAGAACACGAAGGCCAGGGCGGTGACCAGCCCCGGCAGGGCGAAGCCGCCCACCACGGTGCCGGCGAGCACCTCGCCCAGCCGGCCCGGGCGGCGCACGCTGCGGTAGGCGATGGGCAGCACGATGAAGATCGCCACGATCGCCGTGACCACGCTGATCCCCGCGGTGCTGAGCAGCGGCTGCACGATCAGGCTGGGGTCGGCCACCACGGACGCGCTGTCGGCCGATCCGTTGACCAGCCCGCGGATTGCCCAGAACAGCAGCACCGCGATGGGCGCCACCAGCGAGAAGCCGATGAGCAGCACCAGGAAGGCGTAGGCCGGCGCGCGCCACCTTCCGAGCGGCACCTCGAGCACCGCGCCGGCGCGCGACTGGTCGCGCAGGCCCACGCGCGATGAGCGGCGCTCCATGGCCACCACGGCCACGGCGATCACGCCCAGCACCAGGCTCAGGGCAATGGACGTGATGGGATCGAGCAGGCGGTCGGAGTAGATGGCGCGGGTGAGGGTGTCGTAGCGCAGCAGTTGCACCGCGCCGAAGTCGCTGATCACGTAGAGGAACACCAGCAGCGCGCCCGCGGCCACCGCCGCCCGCGCCTGCGGCAGCACCACGGTGGTGAATACCTGCATGGGTCGGCGACCCAGCATGCGCGCCGACTCCTCGAGGGTGGGCGACAGCGTGCGAAGCCGCGCCATCACGAGCAGGAACACGTAGGGATAGGTGAGCAGCGTGAGCACCACGAAGGCGCCGTTGAAGCCGCTGACCTCGGGGAGGAACCCGATGCCCAGCACCTGCTCCACCAGGCCGCCGGGGGCGAACGCGGCGATGAGCGCCAGCGCACCCACGAACGACGGGATGACCAGCGGCAGGCACAGCAGCAGCGCCCAGGTCCTACGCGCGCGCAGGTCGGTGCGCGCCACCAGCCACGCGGCAAGGGTGCCGAGCACCGCGGCCGCCAATGCAACCGATATGCCCAGCGCGAGGCTGCGCATGAGCGGGCCCACCAGCCGGTCGTCCGACAGCGCGCTCCACAGTCCGCCGAGATCCTGCGCGTTCCTCGCCACGAGGTACGCGAAGGGCAGCGCGAAGGGCACCGTGAGCGCCAACGCCAGCGCGGTGGCGCCCACGGCGCGCCAGTTCACGTCGCTACTGCGCGAGCCCGCTCTCCCTGATCTGCTCGGCCACGGCCTTGAGGTCGGTGTTGCCGGTCAGGTCGTATGCCGGGTAGTCGCCCTTGGTGAGCGACGGAGCGCCCTCGGGTGGGTTCACGCCCGTTGCGGTGGGGTACTCGCCCTCGCCGCCGATGATGAGCTTCTGCCCCTCATCCGACACCAGGAACCCAACGAGGTCGTCGGCCTGCTGCTTGTCGGGCGAGGCCGTCGGCACCGATGCGGTGGCCACGAGGAACAGGCTTCCCGGGTCGGTGCCGGGGAACCTGTAGGCGGCCACGGGCGCCGAGGGATCGTCCTTCTTGATCTCGAGCACGTAGTAGTGGTTCACCAGCCCCATGGGGATCTCCCCGCGGGCCACGGCCTCGGCGATGGCGCTGTTCTTGGCGTAGGCCTTGGCGCCATTGGCCGCCATGCCCTTGAGCCACTCGTTGGTGGTCTCGGTGCCCTCCAGCTGGTCGAGCGCCGCGACGAAGTCCTGAAACGATGCGTTGGACGGCGCCACGGCCACCTTGTCGCGGTACTTCGCGCCCGTGAGCTCCAGCACCGACTTCGGCAGGTCCGACTCCTTCACCAGGTCTGTGTTGTAGATGAGCACCCGCTGGCGCCCGGCGATGCCGATCCAGTCGCCATCGGCCGAGCGCAGGTTGTCGGGCACGCGGTCGAGCACCGCCTGGGGCAGCGGCGAGAGCAGCTTCTGCTGGTCGAGGAACGACTGCGAGATGGGGCTCTGCGCCACGAACACGTCGGCCGGGCTGCGATCGCCCTCCTCCGACACCAGCAGGGCCAGGTCGGCCGAGTCGCCGTAGCGCACCTGAAGGTCGGTGCCGGTCTTCTTCTCGTAGGCTTCGAAGACCGGCTCCATGTACTCCTCCTCGCGCCCCGAGTACACGGTGAGCGCCGCCCCATCTCCCGTCGTCGATGCCGTAGCGGCGGTTGATGCGGTATCGCTGCTGCCGCATGCGGCGAGCAGCAGGGCGGATGCTAGGACGGCGATGGATGCGCCGATGATGGCGCGAGGATGGATGGCCAAGTGAGGTCTCCTTCGGAGTCGCTGAGAAGTACGGCGGCGACTCTATAGGTAATGACCATTAGATAAAACCCTGGGGCGCGAACGCCACGCTGGGCTCGCCCACGTACTCGAGCCCGATGCGGTCCCCGGTATCGAACGGGGGCTTGCCCATCACCCGGCATCGCACGGGGCATCCGCGGCTGCTGGTGACGATGACGGCATCATGGCCGTAGTACTCGATGCGCTCCACGATGGCGTCACCGCCCTCGCACGCCGCGATGCACTCGGGGCGTATTACCACCTCCACGCGTCCGTGCGCCGGGCGGGCCAGCGGCACCCGGCCCACCGGGGTGAGCGCCACATCGCCCTCGGCCTCGGCGGGCAGCAGGTTGGCGTCACCCACGAAGGTGGCCACCTGGCGGCTCTCGGGGCGCTCGTAGAGGTCGTCGGGCGTGCCCACCTGGGCGATGCGTCCCTCGAGCATCAGCGCCACCTGGTCGCCGATCAGGAAGGCCTCCTCCTGGTCGTGCGTGACGAACACCGCCGTGGCGCCGGCCGCCGCGAGCAGGCGGCGCACCTCGCCGCGCAGCTCGGCGCGCAGCGGGGCGTCGAGGGCCGAGAATGGCTCGTCGAGAAGGATCAGCGAGGGCTCGGCGGCGAGCGCGCGGGCCAGCGCCACGCGCTGCTGCTGCCCGCCCGACAGCGTGGCGGGCATGCGCTCGGTGGTGCCGGTGAGGCCCACCAGGGCCAGGGCGCGCTCCACGCGCGGTCCGCTGCGCTCGCCCCGCGGTAGGCCGTAGCCCACGTTGCCGCCCACGGTGCGGTTGGGGAAGAGCGCGGGCTCCTGGAACACCATGCCGATGCGGCGCTTCTCAGGCAGCACGAAGCACTCGGGCCCCGACACCGTGAAGTCGTCCACCACCACCAGGCCGGCATCGGGGAGGTCGAGGCCCGCGATGCACCGCAGCAGGGTGGTCTTGCCGCAGCCACTGGGGCCGAGCAGGGCCAGCACGGTGCCGGCGGGAACGTCGAGATCGATGCCGCGCAGCACCGGGCGCCCGCCCAGCATGCGCTCAACGCCGTGCACGGTCAGTGCCGACCCGCGCGGATCGCTCCGCGTGGGCACGGCCGGGCACATCTCCACATGCGGCGGGAAGTTCTCCATCGCGATACCTCACGCTAGCGCCAATTGCCCTGTATCGGCAATGACCATCGCCCAAAATATGACGGGGGTCACGCGCTAGCGTTGCCGCCACATGGCGGATCCACAGATGACCAATGGCGGAACGGGCCCGGCGGTGAGCGCCGAGGGGCTCGGGCGCCAGTACGGAACGGGCGAGGCGGCCATCGATGCCCTGGCGGATGTCACCATCGCGTTCCCGCGCGGCCAGTTCGCCGCGGTGATGGGGCCCTCGGGGTCGGGCAAGTCCACCCTGCTGCACTGCCTGGCCGGGCTCGACCGGCCCACGTCGGGCGCGGTAACCATCGACGGCATGCCGCTCTCCGGGCTCTCCGACCGCGACCTCACGGTGCTGCGCCGGTCGTCCATCGGCTTCATCTTCCAATCGTTCAACCTGCTGCCCATGATCACCGCGCGCGAGAACGTGGCGCTGCCCCTGCGCATCGCCGGCGACAGCGGGGTGGACGAGCGCGTGGACGCCGTGCTGGCCGACGTGGGGCTCACCGATCGCGCGAGCCACCGGCCCGCCGAGCTCTCGGGCGGCCAGCAGCAGCGCGTGGCCATCGCCCGCGCGCTGGTGAGCGAGCCCACGGTGATCTTCGCCGACGAGCCCACGGGCAACCTCGACTCCGTCAGCGGCCAGGAGATCCTCGACCTGCTGCGGCGCGCCGTTGACGTGCGCGGCCGAACCGTGGTGATGGTCACGCACGACCCGCGCGCGGCGAGCGTGGCCGACCGGATGGTGCTGCTGTCGGATGGCTGCGTGGTGCTCGACCGGTCCGGCATGGACGCCGACCAGGTGTATGACGCCGTGCGCAAGCTCGACCCGGCGTGACCCGCCTCATCATCGCCGGCCTGCGCCAGCGCAAGCTGCGCGCGGCGCTCACGGCAATCGCGATCCTGCTGGGGGTGGCGATGGTCACGGGCACGCTGGTGCTCACAAGCCAGATCACTCGGGCCTTCGACGAGATCTTCCAGGCCGCCAACTCGGGCGTGGACGTCCGCGTGTCGCCCCGCGTGGATTTCGAGTCGGGCGGGCTTCGCAACGTGCCCACCCTGCCCGAGTCGATGGTGACCCAGGTGCAGGGCGTGGACGGCGTGAGGAAGGCCGTGCCCGAGCTCGCGGCCCTGGGGTCGCCGGTGGTGAACGGCGAGTACGTGCAGTCCACCGGCGCGCCGTCGTTCGTGTTCTCGCTCACCCCCGACCCGTTCCGGGCGACGCAACTGGCGTCGGGCCAGTACCCGTCGAGGGACGGCGAGGTCGCGGTGAACGAGGGCCTGGCGTCGTCGCAGGGCCTCTCGGTGGGGTCGACGCTCGGCGTGGCCACGCGCATGGGCGTGAAGCAGGTGACGCTCACGGGCACCGTGACCTTCGCGAACGTGTCGTCCATCGGCGGCACCACGATCGTCATCGCCACCAAGGACGACGTGCAGCGGTGGTTCGGCCTCGAGGGCCGTGTCAACTCCATCGCGGTGCAGGCGCAGCCGGGGGTGAGCCCACAGCTGCTCGCCCGGCGCATATCGGCGTCCCTGCAGGGTGGCGTGGAGGTGCGCACCGGCCAGCAGGACGCCGCCGACCAGGCGCAGCAGACCACCGAGGCCATCAACACCTTCCTGCGCCCGGCGCTGCTGGCCTTCGGGGTCATCGCGCTGTTCGTGGGCGCGTTCATCATCTTCAACACCTTCACCATCACCGTGGCCCAGCGACTGCGCGAGCTCGGGCTGCTGCGCACCATCGGCGCCAGCCGCCGGCAGGTGATGGCGTCGGTGGTGGGGGAGGCCTTCGTCATCGGGGTCGTGGCGGGCGTGGTGGGGTTGTTCGCCGGCTACGGCTTCGCCGCGCTGCTGGTGTGGGTGTTCGACCTGCTGCTGCCCGGGGGCATACCCGTGGCGGCGGCCCAGCTGTCGGTGGGCATCGCGCTCACCGCTCTGCTCGTGGGCGTGCTCGTGAGCGTCGTGGCCGCGCTCATCCCCGCCGTGCGCGCGAGCCGCGTGCCGCCGGTGGCCGCCCTGCGCGAGGGCGCCGAGATACCCCGTGGCAGGTTCTCACGCTTCGCTCCCGTGGTGTCCGGGCTCATCGGGGTGGGCGGCATCGTGCTCATCGTGCTCGGGCTGCGGTCGGAGTCGGCCGCCACGCAGCGCCTGCTCGTGATGGCCCTGGGCGCGCTCCTGGTGTTCATCGCCATGGGCGGCCTGCTGCGGTACCTGGTGCCCATGCTCGCGCGGGTCATCGGCTGGCCCCTCGAGCGCATGCCCGGGGCGTCGGGCGGCCTCGCGCGCCAGAACGCCACGCGCAATCCCGCGCGCACGGCCGCCACCGCCGCCGCGCTGATGATCGGCATCGGCCTGGTGGCGTTCGTGGCGGTGTTCGCGCAGGGGCTCAAGGCATCGGTCACCGGCGCCATCGACACCACGCTGCGCGGTGACCTCATCGTCTCGGGCAAGAGCTTTCAGGCCATCCCGCAGGCCAGCGTTGCCGCGGTGAAGGCCACGCCGGGTGTGTCTGACGTGGTAGCGGTGCTCACTGACCCCGCGCGCACCTCGGTGGGCGGCCGCACCACGGTGTTCGGGCTCGACCCCGAGGCCGCCGCGCGCGGCCTGGCCTTTGAGTGGGTGGATGGATCGAGCGACGACCTGCGCGCGCTCACACCCGACGAGGCCGTGGTTGAGCAGGCGTTCGCCGATGCCGTGGGAGCGCGCGTGGGCGAGACCGTGCGCCTTCGCACCGGCGGGGGCGGCACCGGCACCTACCGCGTGGCGGGAGTCTTCCGCGATCGCATCCTGTTCGAGGACGGCGTGATCGTCTCGCAGGCCGGGTTCCGCCGCGCGTTCACCGCACGCGATCCCATCTTCGTGCTGGCCACGGTCGAACCCGGGAAGGACCCGGTGGCGGTGAAGGATGCCGTTGCGAAGTCGCTCACGCCCTTCCCCGTGGCGGAGGTGCGCACCAACGCCGAGTACCGCGACGAGATCAGCAGCCGCGTCGACTCCATCCTCTACCTGCTCTACGTGCTGCTGGCCATGAGCGTGGTCATCTCGCTCTTTGGCATCGTCAACACCCTGGTGCTGTCGATCACCGAGCGCACCCGCGAGATCGGCATGCTGCGCGCCATCGGGCTCACCCGATCGCAGCTGCGGCGCATGGTGCGCTACGAGAGTGTGATCACCTCCGGCATCGGTGGGGTGATCGGCATCATCCTCGGCGTGGTGCTGGCATGGGTGTTCTCGCTGGGCCTCCAGGAGGAGGGCATCGTGTTCCAGATCCCCTGGCTGCAGTTGGTGGTGTTCCTCATCGTGGCGATCCTCGCGGGGGTGCTGGCCGCCGTGCTGCCCGCCCGCCGCGCGGCCAGGCTCGACCCCCTTGACGCCCTGCACTACGAGTGACCGTCAGGGCGGGCGAATGAGCGGGCGGCCGAATGGGCGGCTGCGCGGCCCGATGACCGGGCGGGCGGCATGAGGCGCCGCGTCCTGGCGGCGGCGTGCGCGGGCATGGCGTGCGCTGCGGCGCTGGCAGGTGCGGGGTGCGAGAGGAAGTCCGAGGCGGCGGCGCCGGCGGATGGAGCGCCGGCGGCCCGCCTGGTGGCCACCGCTGACCACGGGGCCGAGGTGCTGCTGGACGAGCGCGTGACGCCCGGGCGCAGCGTGATGGACGCCCTGCAGGGCGTGACGCCCGTGGAGACCGCTTACGGGGGCGGCTTCGTGGCGTCGATGCTCGGGCGCGGGTCGTCCACGGCGCCCCCCACCGACTGGTTCTTCTTCGTCAACGGGTTCGAGTCGCCCGTAGGCGCGCGCGCGGTCGACCTGCGGGCCGGTGATGTCGTGTGGTGGGATCACCGTATGTGGCAGGGCATGCAGAGCGTGCGCGCCGTGGTGGGCGCGTGGCCCGAGCCCTTCGTGCGGGGCGCCGGTGCGCAGCGCCCGGTGGTGGCGGCCGACGCGCCGCTGGCCGGGGCGCTGCGACGCGCCGGCGCGCGTGTGGGCACCGGAGACCAGGCGTGGCGGGCCCGCGTGGGCACCGACGCCGCGCTCGCGCAACGCGACTCCGCGTGGCGGGCGATAGGTGGCGATCCCGCCGCCGCCAGGCTGGCGGGCGGCATCCGCGGCGGCCAGGTGGTGCTCATGTCCCCGGGTGGCGGCGCGCCCGCCCCGGTGGAAGGTGCGCGGGCCGTGGCCGTGCTAGTGCCCGCGGGCGCGACGCCGGCCGACGGCGCGCTGCTCGCCGTGGCCGGCCTGGACGCCCGCGCCGCCCGCGCTGCGGCCGGCACCATCGCCGCGCTGCCCGATGTGCTGTCGTTGCGGTACGCCGTGGCATTCGACGCCGCGGGGCAGCCGGTGAGGGCGGCGGCGAGGACGGGTCCATGAGCACGGCCGATGACGAGCACTGGATGCGGCACGCGCTGGATGAGGCCGTGCGCGCGCCGGCCCACGGGGACGTGCCGGTGGGCTGCGTGATCGTGCGTGATGGCTCGGTGGTGGCCACCGCGCGCAACGAGCGCGAGTTGCGCCAGGACCCCACGGCCCACGCCGAGGTGCTGGCCATCCGCGACGCCGCGATCGCCCTCGGGGGCTGGCGCCTGGTGGGCTGCACCCTGTACGTCACCCTCGAGCCGTGCCCCATGTGCGCAGGAGCGATACTGCAGGCGCGCCCGGAGCGCGTGGTGTTCGGCGCGCCCGATCCGGTATCGGGGGCGGCGGGAAGCGTGATCGACGTGTTCCGCGATCCGCGGCTTCCCACGAGGATTCCCGTGGCGGGCGGCGTACTGGCGGTGGAGGCCGCCGAGGCGCTGCGGGCCTTCTTCGCAGAGCGCCGCGGCACCTGATGCAGCAGGCGTGACACCGGGGAACCGCCCCGGCCGGGCCGCCTGCACCCGTTGCTAACCTCGCCTCATTCCCCGAAACGGAGCCGGAGCCCAATCGTGAGAGTCACCGCCCCGAAGATGCTGGCCGCCGCCCTCGTAGCGGGTGCCGCCCTACCCGCCGTCGGCCTCGGGGCCGGCATCGGCCTGCAGGACGACCGCATGGCCGCCAGCGCGGCCGGCGACGTGCCCGGTCGCATCGCCATGGCTCAGGCCACCGGCACCCAGGTGCTGCGCATCGACCTGTTCTGGGCCACGGCTGCCCCCACCGAGCCGGCCAACGCCGCCAACCACCTCGACCCGGCATACGACTGGTCGTGGGCCGACAATGCGCTCTGCGGCACGGTGAAGGCGGGCATGCAGCCCATCGTCACGGTGTGGAACGCCCCGGGCTGGGCCACGGGCGGCAAGCTCGGCGTGAAGGGCGTGGTCTGGAACTCCAAGGCCCCAACCAACCCGCAGGACTTCGCCGACTTCATGTCGGCGCTCGCCACTCGCTACAACGGCGTCACCCAGATTCCGGGCCGGGGCACCTGCCTCGTGAAGTTCTACGAGATCTGGAACGAGCCCAACCTGCAGATCTACCTCTACCCGCAGTACTCGGGCAAGAAGGTGGTGTCGTCGCCCAAATACGTGAAGATGGCCAACCTCGCGGTGCCGGCCATCAAGGCCGCCAATCCCCGCGCGGTGCCGATCACGGGCGTCACGGGCCCGAAGGGCAGGAGCGACAACAGCGGCCGCGGCACCATCGACTGGGTCAAGGACCTCAAGAAGTACGGCCTCAAGGCGGGCAGCCAGTACTCGCAGCACATCTACCCGTCGGTGCCGCCGCTCAGGCAGACGAAGATCTTCCCGGCATGGGCCACGCTGCCCCTGATCGTCGCCGAGGTGAACAAGCTGCCGGGCGGCAGGAACAAGAAGATCTACATCACCGAGGCCTCGTACACCACGGCCAAGACCCGGTACCGGAACGTGGCCTTCACCTCCGCGCAGCAGGCGGCCTACATGAAGGACATCTTCAAGGTGCCGTTCGTCAAGAGAGCGCGCGTGCCGGTGGTCATCTGGTTCCAGCTGCAGGACAACCCCGACTGGCCGGGCGGGCTGCTGCTCAACTCGGGCGCCCAGAAGCCCTCGTACGCGCAGTTCCAGAGGATGACCAGGAGCAACCCGCCCAAGGGCAACCTGCGCCCCGGCTCGTGACGCCCGGCCGGACCGTCACCTCAGGGCGCCACCTCGCGCCGTGAGGTGACGGCCAGGGCCAGGCCAGCCGCCACCACGGCCACGCCGATCAGCACCGCCCAGGTGGATCCGGGCACGATGCCCTGGCCCAGGATGGTGGCGGGCCGGTACCAGTGCATCACCGACAGCGGGCCGAGGGGCTCGGCCACGCCCCACACCTGCGCCAGGTAGTCGAGGGCGTAGGCCACCAGCGCGAAAGCCGTGCCCCAGCCGATGGCCTTGGCCCCGGTGCGCGAGAACGACGCGGCCAGCGCCGTGACCGCTCCGATGCCGGCGAACAGCAGCCAGAGCGGAACGGCCGTGAGCAACAGCGAGCCGATCGCAACCGGCGCGAGGGCGTCGACGGTGGAGATGGCGATGAGCGCGCCGATGAGGCCCATGACGGCCACGATGGTCACCTGCACGAGCATCGCCATGAGCTCGGCGCCGAGCCACGAGGTGCGGCGAAGCGGGCGCGAGAGCATCAACTCGGCCACGCCGGTCTCCACGTCGCGGGCCGATGCCGCCCCGCCGGCGATCGCTGCGGCGGCCATGAGCGACAGCGTGATGGGGTGGATGAAGGTGGACCCCAGGTAGCCCGACGGGCTGGCGATGTCCGAGCCCTTCACGAAGGCCTGCAGGGCAGGCGGCAGCGACTCCACCAGGCTGCGGATCTGGTTCTCGTCCACCGACGCGTACGACAGCCCCACGAGGAACAGGAACGCGCCCAGGGCCAGGCCGAGCAGCAGGGTGCGCCGCAGCGAGCGAAGCAGGGCGAGGGAGAGCACCACGCGCATCAGTCGCCGTCCCCGAGGTAGAGGGCGCGGAACACCTCTTCGAGGCGCGCGGCCTCGATGGTGATGTCGCGTGGGGAGAGCGGGGCGAGGCCCGCCAGCAGGGGTCCGGGGTCGCCGGCCATGGTGAAGTGGTGCACGTGGCCCTCCACGCGCACCTCGCCCATGCCGTCCACCGCGTAGGTCGCCGGGTCCACCGCGGTGTCGAACAGCACCTCCACCGTGCGCACGCGGGCGCGGCGAAGCTCATCCACGTCGCGGACCAGCAGCAACTTGCCTCCGCGCACCATGGCCACGCGGTCGCACAGTTCATCCACCTCGCCCAGGACGTGGCTCGAGAAGAACACCGTGCGCCCGGCCCGCGCGCGGTCATCCAGCACGCCCAGCAGGCGTGCCTGCATCACCGGGTCCAGCCCCGCGGTGGGCTCATCGAGCATGATCACTGGCGGGTCGTGCTGCAGCGCCGCCACGAGCCCGAGCTTCTGCCGCATGCCGGTGGAGTATTCGCGGATGCGCCGGCGCAGGTCGGAGTCCGACAGCTCGAGCGCTGACAGCAGCTGGTCGCGCAGCACCGGCGGCCGGGGGTGCAGCCGCGCCAGTGCATCGAGCATGCGCGCGCCCGACACCTGGCGGATCATCCCCAGGTCTCCGGGCACGTACCCCACCTCGCCGAGCGCGGCCAGGCGATCGTGCGTGATGTCGTGCCCCAGTATCTCCACGGTGCCCTCCGTGGGCCTGAGCACCCCGAGCGCGCAGCGGATGAAGGTGGTCTTCCCGGCGCCGTTCGGCCCCAGGAACCCGATGCGCTCCCCCTGCGCCACGTCGAGGTCGATCCCCTCGAGAGCTATCACCCCCGACCCGTACGACTTCCCGAGCCCGGTTGCACGAATGGCGGCGACAACGCTCACGCGGCAGAGGCTAGGGACGCGACCCCCGGTGACTGTCACCGAACGGGCTCGGTGACTGTCACCGGGTGGCATTCGCCCCCGCATGGCGGACGCTTCCGCGTCCTGGGGTGACAGTCACCGAACGGGCCCGGTGACTGTCACCACATGGCGCGCGTTGCTAGTGCGACTCGATCACGCGATCCACGAGCCCGTACTCCGTGGCCTCCTCGGCGGTGAAGAAGCGATCGCGCTCGGAGTCGATGTGGATCTGCTCCTCGGTCTTGCCGGTGTGCTTCGCGAGGATCTGGTCGAGGCGCGCGCGCAGGTTGAGCGTCTCGCGGGCGTGGATCTCGATGTCGGTGGCCTGCCCCTGGAAGCCCGAGAGCACCTGGTGGATCAGGATCCGGCTGTTCGGGAGCGCCATGCGCTTGCCCGCCGCGCCGCCGGCCAGCAGCAGGGCGCCCATGCTCATGGCGATGCCGCAGCAGATCGTCTGTACGTCGGGCTTGATGAAGTTCATGGTGTCGTAGATCGCCAGGCCGGCGTACACCGAGCCACCGGGCGAGTTGATGTAGAGCGAGATGTCCTTGTCGGGGTCCTCGCTCTCGAGGTGCAGCAGCTGCGCGACGATCAGGTTCGCGATCTGGTCATCCACCGGGGTTCCCAGGAAGATGATGCGCTCGTTGAGCAGGCGCGAGTAGATGTCGAACGAGCGCTCGCCGCGGGCGGTCTGCTCGATGACCATCGGGATGAGCGGACTCATGTGGTGGTGACTCCTTGGTCGTTCGTCGGATTCTGTGTTGCCAGGAAGGCCCCGAAGGCCGCGAGGGCCCGCAGGTCGTCCTGGTGCAGGCGGCCGGCGGCCCACTCGATCTCGTCGATCGGGTCGGGCGCGAAGCCCATCGGGCGTCGTGCCGGCCGTGGTGGTGCCGCGCCAAGCGCGATGGCGAGGTCGAGGAACACCTCGCCCGCCCCCACGCCGATGGCACCGGCAATGCGCGAGAGCGCCCCGAACGAAGGCTCCTTGAGCCCCCGCTCCACCTCGGAGAGGTGCGCCGGGCTCATGCCGGCGCGCTCCGCGGCGGCCCGGAGCGACAGGCCGGCGTCCTCGCGGTAGCCACGAAGGGCCTCCCCGAGGGTGGTTCCGATGGTCTGTTCGCTGTGAGCGGACATCTGCACGCTCGGAGCGTATCGCGGTGCGCTCCGATCGCGGGCAACTGCGGTCCCCGTCATCGAGCGGGCGGCCATGCCCCCGGCCTCATGGGGCGCGACACCGCTGCCCGGCGGGCTACTTCTGCAGCTGGTCGCGCATGTCCCGCAGGACCCGCGACACCGGCGCCTGGTACTCCCGGGGCGGGGGCGGCCGGTAGCCGTAGCGGTTGCGCTCATCCGCCCGCGGCTTCATCCAGGTGTGCTCCACGATGATCATCACGGCCACCGCCGCGACGGTGGACAGCGCCAGCGATGCGATGGCGCCGGTCTTGAAGACCTCGGGAACGATCAGCAGTGCCGGCAGCCAGACGATCGCGAACACCAGCAGCCCACGCCCCACCTTGCGGGTGAGATTCTCTTGCCGGGTGTACACCGCCCGGACATCCGCCTGGGTGGTCGGGTCGTGGTACTCGCGCTCCACGGTCTGGAAGCCTAGGACGAGAACGGATGGATGAGGCCGAGTACGGCCGCCGCCACGATGAGCAGAACGCCCACGATCACCAGGAACTTCCCGAGCCCGAGCGCCATGCGCACCAGAAGCCTCAGCACCAGCACCACCACGCCGGCCACCAGCAGGCCGGTTGCGATGTTCAACAGCATCAGCGGCTCCCCGCCTCGAGTGCCGCGCGCACCGCGGCCGTGAGCGCCGCAACGTCGCGTGGCACCCTCGCAACGGCCATGGCCCCGCGCCAGTCCATGTCGGCCACCGCATCCAGCGGCATGCCGTGCTCGTCGGTGACGATCACCCCGGCCTCCTTGGCGATGAGGATCGCCGCGGCGATGTCCACGATGCGCCCGGGGCGCAGCACCGCCAGGCCATCGAGCCGCCCCAGTGCCACGTACTCGATCGACAGCGCCAGCGATCCCAGGCTTCGGATGCGGCTGGCATGCGTCAGGTGATCCATTGCCGCGGTGAGCCTGCGCGGGGATGCGCCCTCCACCACCGTGAGCCACAGGCCGCGGTACTCGCGGGTGCGCATCGGCTGGCCGTCCACCATGACGCCCTGCCCGCGCACGGCCACCACGGTCTCGCCGGTGCCGAGGTGCCGCAGCAGCCCCACGCGGACGTCCGACAGCCGGGGCCCGTCGGTGGCCGCCAGCGACACCGCGAACTCGGGCAGGCCGCGCCGGGCGTTGCGGCTGCCGTCGATGGGATCCACGATCACCAGCGCGCCGTCGCCCCCGAACGAGCGCTCGCCCACCTCCTCCGAGATCAGGTCGAACCCCATGCCGTCGGCGTGCGCCTGCTCGAGCACCTCGATGATCGCCGCCTCGGCGTCGCGGTCGATCACCAGCGTGGTGTCGCCGCCCTCGCCCTGGCCAACCTCGGTGCCCCGCTCGTGGGGCGGGACGAGCGCCACGGCCGCGGCCGCCCGGTCGGCGGCACGGGTGAGGACGTCCACCCAGGCCGCGTCCGAGGCGTCAGTCGGCCAGCGGCTGGAAGGCAACGCCCGTGAGGAGCTTGGGGAAGAAGTAGGTGGACTTCTGGGGCATGACGCCGCCCTCCTCGGCCACGGCCGTCACCTGCTCGGTGGGGATGTGGCGCACGATCAGGGCGGCGGCGGCGCGGCCCGAGCGCACGGCGTCCCAGGCGTCGCGGGCGTCCTTGGTGTAGGTGAGCAGCCCCTCATGCGCCAGGTGCGCCTGGTCGCCGCCAAGCGCCGGCACCAGCAGGTCGCGCTCGAGCACCGCGAGGTCGAGCCGCTCGGCGGCAGTGGCGCCTTCGCGCGGGGCGGTGAGCAGCATCGCCCGGTCGGGAAGCACCAGCCCTGCGGCCACCTGATCGGCGGGGGCGCCGTCGAGCGCCGCCTGCAGCGCGTCGAGCGAGTCGTCGAGCGGGATGACGTCCAGATGGTCCTCGGCCCCGGCCGGCCACTGCGTGAGCACCCGGTGGGTGGGCAGCACCACCAGGCCGTCGTCGTCCAGCGACGTGAGGCCCATCAGCACGAAGTCGTACGCGCGGTCGTCGTCGCCGTCCTCGGCGCGCCGCTCGTCGCGGTAGGCCAGGGCCGTCTCGTAGCGGTGGTGGCCGTCGGCGATGAGGATCCACCTGCCGGCAAGTGCCTGCTCTATCGCCGCGAGGCGCCCGGGGTCGGTGATGGTCCACAGGCGGTGCACGGTGCCGTCGTCGTCGGTGATTACGGCATCGGGATCGCCCTGCACGGCCGCCGCCGCCCAGGCCTCGCCCGCCGGGTCGGGGTAGAGCCCGAACACCGGCGAGAGCTGCACCTTGGTGGCGTTCATCAGCCGCAGGCGCTCCTCCTTGGGGCCCGCGTGCGTGCGCTCGTGCGGCCGCACCACGCGGGTGTCATACGGCTCGGCGCCCACCACGGCCACGATCGTCTTGCGGGTGCGGTGGCTGCCGTCGGGAAGGTCGAACTCCTGCGTCCAGGCGATCATCACCGGCTGGTCGTGGCGCGCCAGCACGCCCCGCGCGGTCCAGTCGGCAATGGTGGCCGCCACGGTGTCGTAGGGGATGCTCGGCAGGTCGATGCCCACCACGTTCCACGGGTTTCGCGACGCCAGCTCGTCCCGGTACTCGGGTCCGATCACGTCGTATGGGGGAGCCACGAGAGTCTGCATGTCGCCGGCCACGGCGGGGTCGAAGACCAGGGCTCGGAAGGGGCGCACGCGCGCACCGCGGAAGTCGTCACTCACGTGACGGCACACTACCTGCCGGGGTGACGGCGGGCGCCGGCGTTCCAGGGTTCGGTCGTCGTTGCCATGCGGCTCGGGGCCACCGGCACGTCACCGGGTCCGGTAAGGCCTCTCAACCCTGTGCCGAATACGGAGGACGTCGCCGTGCGCTTGCCCCACGTATCACTCATCGCGCTTGCGCTGGCCGCGACTGCCGCCGCTGGCCTCGTCTCTGGTTGCGGCGATTCCTCGCCGTCAACCACGGCCGCCGCGACGAAGAACGCATCGGGCGCCGCGGAGCCGCTAAACCAGCGCGTGTGTAGCGGCTACTTCGCTCCAACCGACCTCGTCGTCGTCAACTTCACCAATGAGAGCTCGTACCCGCTTGACGGCAACGCATGGATCACCCGTCAGCAGCAGAAGCGCTATGACCGGTTCAGGCTGCCAGCAAAGAGTGCCCCCGCTACACATAGGTGCTCGGGCGGCTGGTCGGCAGGCATCGACCTCAAGACGGACATCACGTGGAAGCGGGGTGAGCCCGATGACATCGCGCGCCAGTACCTCGGCTTCAAGAACAGGAACGTGGGATCGGACCTCGTGTAATGCTGCACGTCGGGCTTCAACGATTCGGTCTCGCTTTCCGACCCGGGAAACTCGACGGTGTTCAGGACGGATGATCAGGGCGCGGAACTGCCCTTCACCACCACCATCGCGCTCGAGTCCGTGCGCGGAGGGATACCCCACTTCACTGTGGCCTTCCGGGATCGCTAGCCCCCGGTGTCAGGCACCTAACCAACTCGCGCGCGTTTTGTGACCCTCGGTTAAGTGCCTGACACCGGGGTTCGTCCGGCGGGCGGCTTACCATGAGTTGTCCTTTGCTCGAGGACCTCACACCCCAGCAGGCCGAGGCCGTCACCCACGCGGGTGGGCCCCTGCTGGTGCTTGCCGGGGCGGGCGCCGGCAAGACGCGCGTGCTGTGCAACCGGCTCGCCTGGCTGGTGAACGAGGGGGCCGACCCCGCGGAGATCCTGGCGCTCACCTTCAGCGCCAAGGCCGCGGCTGAGCTTCGCGAGCGCGCCGAGGCGATGATCCCCGGCAGCCACGAGACCCTGCGGGTGACCACCTTCCACTCGTACGCCCTCGACCTGGTGCGCACGCTCGGCACCGACCGCGACCTGGCGCCGGTGCTGCAGCCCGCCGGCACCGAGGAGCGCGTGCTGGTGCTGCTCGACCGGTTGGCGGACCTGCATCTGGTGGACCGCGAGCACGACCTTCGCACCAACCCCGTGCAGGTGGTGCGCGGGTTCGTCGACCGCATCGACCGCTGCCGCGACGAGCGCGTTGACCCCCGCCGATACGAGTCGTGGGCCCAGGCGGCGCTGGATGGCGCCCGCAGCAGCCGCGACGCCGCCGACGCGCGTCGCGAGGTGGAGTTCGCCCGGGTGTTCCGGCTTCACGACGAGTGGCTGTCGGAGGTGGGCCTCGAGGACTTCGGCCGGCAGATCACCCGTGCCATCGACCTCGTGGCCGAGCACGCCGACCTGCTCGACATCGCCCGCTCGCGCGCCCGGCATGTGCTGGTGGACGAGTTCCAGGACACCAACCACGCCCAGGCCGAGCTGCTGTACATGGTCAGCGCCAGGTCCGACTCCCTCGTGGTGGTGGGCGACGACGACCAGGGCATCTACCGCTTCCGCGGGGCATCGGCCAAGAACATGGCCGACTTCCGGCTGAAGTTCCCCGAGGCGCCGGTGGTGCGGCTCGAGCTCAATCACCGGTCAACCCAGGGCATCCTCGACGCCGCGCATGCGGTGGTGGAGCCCATCGTGGCGCGCGAGCCCAAGGTCCTGAAGGCACTGCCCGACGCCACGGGCCCCATGCCGGAGTTCTGGATGGCGCCCGACCCGGCGGGGCAGGCGCGCGCCGTGGCCGCCGAGATACTGCGCCTGGCCGACGCGGGCACGCCGTATGAGCAGATGGCGGTGCTCATGAAGGCCGTGCGCACCGAGGGCCGCTCGATCGTGGCCGAGCTCGAGCAGGCGGGAATACCCCACCAGGTGCACGGCGGCACCGACCTGTTCGACCGGCGCGAGGTGCGCCTGGCGCTGGCGTGGATGCGCGCGGCCACCGACCCCACCGACTCCATCGCGCACCTGCGCGTGGCGGCTGATCCCTCGCTTGGCCTGCCCTGGGCCCCGGCCGCGCAGGTGGTGAGCGAGGCGGCGGCCGAGGGGCGCCACATCACCGGCCCGCTGGCCGACCTGGCCGAGGGCCCGGCGGCGCGCGAGCTGCTGGACGGCCTCGGGCGCACGGCCGCAGTGGGCGCCCCGCTCGACCTGGTGCGCGAGGTGCTCGACCGCACGGGCATCCGCGTGCGGGCGCTGGCCCTGGGCGGCGCGGAGGGCGCCGCGCGCCTGGCCGACCTGGCATCGCTGGAGCGCCTGGCCCGGGAGATCGCCGAGTCGACGCCCGGCATCGACGCCCCGGGCCTCGTGCGCCGCCTCGACGGCCTTGCGGGCGTGGGGTTCCGGGCGTCGGGCGGCGCGCCCGAGCGCCTGGGCGTGCAGGTGATGACCATCCACCAGTCCAAGGGGCTGGAATTCGACGCCGTGTGGGTGCTCGGCCTGGTGCACTTCAACTTCCCGGGGCGGGATCGCAGCCGCACCGATATTCCCGACGCCCTGCTGCCCGAGGCCCTGCCGCGCGGCAAGGACGCCCACGAGGCCGAGCAGCGCCGCCTGGCCTACGTGGCCATGACCCGCGCGCGCCGGCACCTGTATCTCTCGGCTTACCGCGCCGGCGACAACGGAATGGGGCAGAGGCCGTCGGCGTTCTACGAGCAGGCACGCGTCGCGGTGGGCGACCCCGCGTACATCGAGGTGGGTGCCGCTCCCGAGCGCGCGGTGCTCGACGCCGTGGCCACGGCCAGGTCACGCCTTGAAGATGCGGTGAACCGCGCGGCCGAGGCGGGGGCCGAGGCAGGGGCCGAGGCCGACGCCGACGTGGCAGCGCTGGTGGAGGATGCCGCCGAGGCCGCCCGCGCGCTGGTGGCCGCGCGCGCCGACGTGCTGGCCGGCCCCGTGGCCACCGATCCGCCGGCTCCCGAGCCCCGCGTGCCCCGCCCGGGCCTGCAGCTCAGCCCCACCGACATCGCGCGCTACATGGGCTGCCCCCTGGCCTACCGCTTCGCGTCGGTCGACCGCGTGCCGCCGCGGTGGGATCCCAACCGGGCGATCGGCAACTCCATCCATGCGGCGCTCGAGGCGTGCTTGCGCGAGGGCGTGCCGGACGACGGCGCCGACAAGGTGATCGCCCGCTTCGCCGTGGAGATGAAGCGCCGCGGCGCGGCCGACACCGCGGTGGGCCAGCAGGCCATGGACCGCGTGCGCGAGAACGTGCCCAAGTACCTCGACCGCGTGAGGAAGAGCGGCGTGCGCCCGGTGGGCGTGGAGCGCGCGTTCAGCCTGAAGGTGGGCCCGCACGTGGTGCACGGTCGCATCGACCGCATCGACTCCCACCCCCAGGGCGGGCACCAGCTGGTGGACTACAAGAGCGGCCGCGCGCCCTTCCGCGAGACCGACGCCGGGCGCCTGGTGTTGATCACCTACATCGAGGGCGCGCGTGATGCCTGGGGCATCGAGCCCCGCGGCGCGGTTCTGGAGTACGTGCTCGACGCCGAGACCCGCCCGGTGAGCCCCGACGGCCAGGAGCGCGCCGAGGCCATGGAGCAGGTGCGCGAGGTCGCCGACGCCATATCGGCCGGCCAGTTCGATCCCACCCCGGGGTGGGCCTGCCGCACGTGCGACTTCAACATGATCTGCCCCGCACAGGACCGTTAGGGTCTTCGCCGTGACCACCCTCGAGCCCGGGCGCCCCGTGGAGGGCGTGTTCGCCGTCCGCCGCAAGGAGCGGCGCATGAGCCGCAAGGGCTCGCCCTACCTTGCGCTCACCCTCGGCGACGCCACCGGCACCATCCCGGCGGTCATCTTCGACGAGCCCGACTGGTTCGCCGGGCAGTTCGAGGAGGGCGATCGCGTGCGCGTGACCGGCGAGGTCACCGACCGGGGTGGGCGCTCGGTGCTGCGCGTGCGCTCGCTGCGCCCCGCCGAGGCGGCCGACGCAGACGTGCAGCTCATCCCCCGCAGCCACCGCGACCCCGAGGACATGTGGGGATACGTGCTGGGGCTGGCCGACGAGGTGCACGACCCTGCGCTGCGGTCGCAGCTGGGTCGCATGACGGACGACGCCACGCTGGCCGAGGCCTGGCGCACGGTGCCCTGCACCCGGTCGGGCCACCACGCCTACCTGGGCGGGCTGGTGGAGCACACGGTGGGCGTGGCCATGCTGTGCCAGAGCCTCTGCACCTGGCACCCGAGGCTCGACAGCGACCTGCTGGTCACCGCCGCACTGCTGCACGACATCGGCCATACCCGCAACTGGGAGGTCCGGGCCGCCACCGTGGAGCAGACCGACGAGGGCAAGGCGCTCGGCCACCTGGCCATCGGCCTGCAGATGGTCGACCAGGCTGCTCGCGCATCGGGCGTGGACGACGAGCACCGCCTCGCCCTGCTGCACGCCATCGCCTGGCACCACGGCCCGCCCGCCGGCCAGCACGTGGGCCAGGCATCGGCCGAGGCCATCGCGCTGTGGCGCGCGAACTCCATGGAGGCGGGCGTAAAGGCCCGCATGGAGGGCGCGAGCGCCCTCGACGACTAGCGCGCCGCCTTCAGTCGCGCCCTGGCCTTGGCCAGCAGCGTGGCGGGCACCGGTGCGTAGCCCAGCCCCGGCAACCTGCGCTGGGCCCCGTCACTCAGGAAGTACTTCAGGGTCGCGCGGGTGGACGCGCTCATCTTCGGCTGCTTCCGCACCACCGCGTAGGCCTCGATGGTGATGGGGTAGGCCCTCGGCGCCAGATGCCGGCGGATCAGACGTTGAAGCGGATCTGCAAGACGTCGCCTTCCTGCACGACGTAGTCCTTGCCCTCCACGCGCGCCAGGGCCACCTCGCGCGCCTTGGCGAACGATCCGCACTCCACCAGCTTGTCCCAGGGCACGACCTCGGCGCGGATGAACCCGCGCTCCATGTCGCTGTGGATCTTCCCGGCGGCCCTGTCGGCCGGGGTGCCACGGGGGATCGGCCAGGCGCGGGCCTCGGGCGGCCCGGATCCGGTGAAGAACGTGATGAGGTCGAGCAGGCGGTAGCCGGCCTGGATCACCGCGTCGGCCCCGCGGGTGGTGCCGAGGCCCATCTCCTCGGCGAACTCCGCGGCCTCCCCGGGGTCCATCTCAGCCAGCTCGAGCTCCACGCCCACCGGCAGCGCCAGCGCCTGCGCGCCCTGCTCGGCGGCGTAGGCCGCCACATCGGCGGGCGGGTCGCCCGGGTCGTCGGTGCTCACCAGGTAGAGCACGGGCTTGGCGGTGAGCAGGCCCATGGCCCTGCCCACGGCGATGGCGTCGTCGTCGGCCATGGTGCGCACGGGCAGTCCGGCCTCGAGCTGGGCGGTAATGGCCTCCAGCGCCGCGGCCTCGGCCTTGGCGTCGGCGTCGCCGGCGCGCACGCCCTTCTGCACCTTCTCCATGCGGCGCTCCACCTGGCCGGCGTCGGCGAGGATGAGCTCCTCGTCCACGGCCCTGGCGTCGGCCAGGGGGTCCACCTCGCGCTCGAGCGGGTGGGGCACCTCGGCGTTGGCGAACCCGCGCAACACGTGCACCGTGGCCTCGAGCTCGCGGATGCGGCCGAGTGCCTGGCCGCCCAGGCCCTCGCCCTGGCCCGCGCCCTCGCTGAGCCCGGCGATGTCCACCACCTCCACCTGCGCCTGCACGCGGTTGGGGATGTCCTGCACGTCGGCGATGGCGTCGATGCGCGGGTCGGGAACGCTCGCCACCCCCACGTTGGGATCGCGTGTGGTGAAGGGGTAGGGCGCGACCTCCGCCTCGCTCCCGGTGACGAGGTTGAAGAGAGCGGTCTTGCCGGAGTTGGTAAGGCCTACGAGCCCGAGTTGCAGATCAGGCCCCGCCGAACCCGATGCGGCCGTTGGCGTCACCCGGCAGCACCCGCATGTACGTCACCTTGCCGAGGTCGATGGCGTTGTCGCCCTCCTCGGACGCCACCTCGTGGAACCCAACGCCACCAAGCGCGCCCCGGAGGGCGGCGACGGAGTCATCCTCAACGGTGAGGAGGAGCACGCCACCGCCCTCGAGGCCCAGCTCTATGCGTCGGCTCACGAAAGGACCATGAGCGACGGCGACTCCTGGCCCTGGGGCTCGGACTCCGCCGGAGGGGTCCACGCCGGCAGGCGGCGGATCTCGTCGAGGTGCACCATCGACTCGGGCTGGTCGGTGAACTTCAGCAGCTGCTTGCGGCCGTAGGCACGGAAGATCGCCACGCCCAGGGTCTCGTAGATCGTGCGCATGCCGCGACGCGAGATGGTGGTGCGGATGAGCTTGAAGCTCTCCGACGGGCGGTTGGTGAGCCACAGGCGCACGGCCTTGGGCAGGTTCTTCATGAACTTCACCTCGGTGAGGAGGCGCAGGAACTGCCACAGGTTGGCCCGGATCTCCTTCTTGCCCAGCTCCCACGGCGTCTTCTTCGAGTAGAAGCGCAGCATGTTCTTCCAGGTCTCCATCTGGAGCTGGTAGGGCGTCATGAGCTTGGGCTGGATGATGCAGTGGTGCCCGTCGTACAGCGAGTAGTCGTCGGTGAGCACCCGGCCCTCGGCGCGCATCTGGGCGTCGAACGCCGTGCCCGGCAGGGTGGTGAGCATCATCATCTGCAGGGTGTCCACGCCGTGCTCGATGGCGAAGTCCACCGTGGCGCGCACGGTCTCGGGCGTGTCGGAGTCGGCGCCCACCACGAACATCCCGTGCACGCGGATGCCGTAGTCGTGCAGCAGCTTGATCGAGGTGGTGATGTGCTCGACGGTCTGCTTCTTGTTGTAGGCGTCCAGGCCCTCCTGCGTGATGCTCTCGAAGCCGATGTACACCATGTAGCAACCGGAGTCGCGCATGAGCGAAAGCAGCTCGTGGTCGGGCTCGAGGGTCTGCTTGCTCTTGTAGATCGAGTCGGCGCGGATCTGCGCAGTCCACTGCGGGGTGATGCCCTCGTCGATCATCGCGCGGAACAGCGACTTCGCCTGCTTCTTGTCGACGATGAAGATGTCGTCGTAGAAGAAGACGCGCTCGGGGTTGACCCCGCGCAGCTCCTCCATCATGTTCTCCACCGAGCGCGTGCGCAGCTTGCGGCCGAACATCTTGATCACGCTGCAGAACGAGCAGTCGTAGGGGCAGCCCCACTTCATCATGATGGGGTGGGTGACCATGCGCTCGTGGCCCTCGAGCAGGTCGAGCGCCGGGAACGGCAGGTTGTCGAGGTCCTCACCCGATGCCATGGGGGCCTCGGGGTTGTCCACCTGGGTGGCGTTCTCGATGAACGACAGGCCCATGATCTCGTGCAGGCCGGCCGGGTCCTGGTCGCCCCGGAACCACTCCATGAACTGCGCGAAGCCCACGTGGCCCTCGCGGCGGATCACGTAGTCGGCGTGCTGCAGGGCCTCATGCGACATGAAGGTGACGTGCGAGCCGCCGAACAGCACGGGGATTCCCGCGGCGCGGCAGCGGTCGGCGTAGCGGTAGCCCTCGAGCGTGGTGTTGGTGGTGGTGGAGATGCACACCAGGTCGCTGGTGAGCACGTCGTCCCAGTCCACCTCCACGCCGCGGATCAGCTCGCAGTAGATGTGCTGGTCCATGTCGTCGTAGGTGTTGCGCGCGATCGCCGCGAGCAGTGGCAGGCCAAGCTTGGGGAGGTTGGCGATCTCGTAGATCGTGGCCCCCCGGGGCTTCGGCTCGATGTAACGGATCTTCACGCGTCAGGCCTCCGACGTGGTGTTCACAGCGATCAATGGTCTTCGACGAGTTCGGTGAGTACCCCGCCCGTCGACCGGGGATGCAGGAAGGCCACCATGTGGCCGCCCAGCCCGCGCCGGGGCGCGGTGTCAATCAATTCGACGCCCTCATCGGCGAGTTCACGCAGCGTGGACTCCAGATGGGGAACGGCGAATGCCACATGATGCATGCCCGGGCCCTTCTTGGCTAGGAACCGGGCAACACCCGTGTCCTCCGTCACCGGGGCGACGAGCTCCACGTACGAGGGCCCCGACCCGAGCATCACGGCCTCCACGCCCTGGTCGGGCATCACCTCGCGCACGCCCACCTGCATGCCGAGGACGTCCCGGTAGGCCGGGATCTCCGCGTCGAGGTCGGCGACCACATACCCCACGTGGTGGATGAGCCCCAGGTGCATCCCCGCGGAGGGTACTGGACTCACCGGACCGACCAATCCGCGTCGTCGGGGCCGTCGGGCGGCAGCGCGGCCGGGCGCGATGCCCATACCATCCCCACGCCGAGCAGCGCCAGTGCGCCGAGGGCGATCCCGATGATGGCGGCCCACAGCGTGCCGCTGTCGCCACCGCTGCCCGCCATGGGGGCGGGATCGGCCGAGATCACCACAGCCGCGGCGGGCCCGGGCTTCCCCGGCCCGGTCTCGGGGGCCGCCTGGCCGTCGGCCTCGGGTGGGCCGGTCCAGGCCTTCACCTGTCCGTTGGTGAGCCCCTGTTCCGACCTCCACACGCTCGTACCCTCCTCAAAGGGCGTGCCCAGCACCGTGAACGATGCGTACTGGTCGGGCGCGATCAGCCCCCCGGTCCACTCCGCGCCGCGAAGGCGGCCGTCCGGCCTGCGCAGGATTCGCATGGTCCAGCCCGGCGCGTCGGCCACGGCATACACGCTCACCTGCGGGGGGAACGTCACCCGCACTCGGTTGGTGGTGAGCCCGCCCTCGGCGGGCACCCGGATCGTGAACTCGGTCGATTCCCTGAGCACCGCGGTGCCGGGGTGCACGCTGACGTGCGCGTGCGCCGCGCCCGCGCCCACCAGGGCAAGTGCCGCGCCCGCGGCGAGGGTCGCGGCGGTGTGGCCCATGGACCGACGCCCCGGGCACGCGCGTTGCGCGAGGTGCGCGTGATGCGCGGCACGCGGCACGGCGTGCGATGCCGGTCGGGTGGTGGTCATGCCCGGGCCCCCACCGACCCCTCGGCCCGCAGGATCTCCTCCATGGCCGCGCGGCCCACCGCCAACTGCTGCTCGTCGGGCTCCCGGGTGACGAAGCCGGCCTGTATCGCGTGCCCGCTCCAGTGCACCGCACGCGAGACCGGGTGATGCGGGTTGCGCTCGGCGAATGCGAAGGCCTCCACGGCCGCGCCGATGCCGGCCGCCATGGCCACTGCCCTTCCCAGCAGGCGGGTGCGACGCGATGGCAGCCGACGCGCCAGGAGGTTGCCCGCCGCGGTGGCGACCACCAGCGGCAGCACCAGGTTGCTGCCGCACCGCATGTGCTCCTTTGGCTCAGCGGCGTTGTCGGCGATGCCCGCTTTGCCGCCGTTCTCGTACGCCGCGATGCTCTTGTGCTCCACGGCGTGCCACGCCGATGCGTCGGACGCCCGCATCATGAGCAGCGAGGGCGCCAGGCCCAGCACGGCTGCCGCGGCCTCCTGTGCCAGCCCCGACTTGATCAGCCTGCGCGACGCCGCGGTGGCGGCCATCGACCCGGCCATCACCGGGGCCATCGGGGCGTCCTCCATCGCCAGGCGGGCCTCGGGCATGCCCGTGCGCACGGCCGGCACCACCATGAGCATCTCCGCCATGCGCACCACCCCGCGCGCGAGGGGAATCCTCCCGAACGGCCCCACCGACAGCCGGGGCAACGGACCCGACGCCACCAGGGTGCGGCCCTCGTCGTCCACCACTGCCGCCGCCCACTGGCTTGGCCCATGCACCATGAGGCCATTGGCCAGCGCCATGCCTCCGAGGCGCATCGGTGAGGAGTCGGCGGGCATCAGGAATCCAAGGTATCAGCGGTGCGAAGGGCCTCTGTGCGCCGCTCCTGGCCCAGGCGGCCGCTCTCCCCGGACATGTCGGTGAAGCCCATGAGATCGGCGATCCCCGGCTGACCGGCGTCGTCGCGGATCGCCACGAGCATGTCCTGGGCAACGCGCCGGTATGCGGCGTGCCCCTGGGGCTGGCTGCGAAGCTCGATCAGGTGCATTGCCTCACGGGCGTTCATGCGCATGGCGAAGCGCAGGCGATGGGCCATGGTCACCGCGTAGGGCGCCTCCTCCGGCACCACGTAGAGCACCTCGCGCCAGAGCCCGGCCGAGGCCTCGTTCACCCGCGCGAACTCGTCGGCCAGCCCCGCGGCATCCACGTCGGGCGAGGGCTCCCAGCCCAGGCTGGCGCCCAACGGCTGCGCCTCGAGCGTGAGGATGCGATGGCGCTGCAGGTCGCGGTAGGCGCCGTAGTCGCATGTGACCTCGAACAGGTATGAGGTCGCCTCGAGCGCGCGCCCGGGCCGCTCGCGCCGGTCGGCGCGCCCGGCCGACCACTGCGCCAGCGCCGACCGCACGGCGGCGTCGTCGAGGGTGTCCACCCGGGCGCGCACCTGCTCGAGCGTGCACCCGGACTTCGGCCACAGCGCATGCGCCAGCACGCGCCGCTCGCCATCGGCGTCATGGTCGACCAGCCGCACGGCGGCCAACCCGGACGGAGCACCGGAGGGGGTGCCAGTCACGCTCTCTGCGCCTCCGGCCAGCTCCTCCCACATCGTCGCCGCGCGCTCCTCGGTGGCCCGGCGGTACGCGCCCATGCGCTCGCCGCGGTCCGGGCGGTCGACCCGGGTGAGGAAGTCGGGGATCACCTGGCGAAGGGCTGCGAGCACCAGGTCGCCGGCCTCCCGGGCCTCGGCCAGGGGGTGCGCGCGCAGCCGGATGATCAGCTGCTCCCATGCCTGGCCCGATGCGTACACGCCCAGGTTCGCCGTGGTGGCCGCGGGCAGCAGGCCGCGCACGGCATCGAGGGCGCGGGCGCGCAGCGCCCTGCGGGCCGCGGCGTCGTCCTCGCCCGAGTCCTCCTCGGCCACCAGGTGATCGAGCACGGCCTCGAACAGGCGCGAATAGGTGGCGAAGGCATCGTCGAGCACGGCCTCGTACCGGGCCAGCAGCTCAGGGTGCGCTGAGATGCCGGGCGGGCGCACGTACTTCCAGCGCCCGTCCACCTGGTCGGTGTACGGCACGTAGCGGGTGGACTGCTCCAGGTACGACGCCAGGCGTCCCCACTCGATCACCTTCGTGAGCACGTTGCTCACGCCCTCCATCGCCACGTGCGCGCCGCCCAGCTGCGCCACGGAGTCGTCGCCGTAGTCGGCCAGCACGCGCTGGAAGAAGTCGCGGGCGCGGTCGGTGCCGACCTCGGACGGGACCCCTGTGACAGGCACCGTTCCGGTGCCAGTCACATCGTCGGGCAGGAACTCCTTCAGCAGGATCCGCCGCACCGAGTCGGGGCTTCGCGAGTAGCGGGCGAACAGCGCGCCCTTCACCGCCTCGGGCAGGCCCCGCAGGGCGAACACCGGGCCCACGGGGTCGGTCACATAGGGCGCGACGCGCGCGCGCTCGTCCGCGCTGAGGTCGCCGCCGGGGGCCATGGCGCTATCCGAGCTCGTCGGGCTCGCCCGGCAGGCCCAGCTCGCGGCGCCCCGCGAAGAGGTCGTTCAGGCGGTCACGCAGCTCCAGGTCGCCGTGGAAGCGGGCCACCACAGCCCACTCGTCGCCCAGCAGCAGCGGAACGCCCTCCACCTCGCGGTCATCGTCGGGAATGCCCTTGTCCACGTCGAGCGGGATCTCCGTCATGTGGTGACCCGTGGAGTCAACATAGAAGTAGTCGTTGAGGCGATCGCGGATGTCCATGTCGGGGCAGGTCACGGCCATCTCGGCCCAGGCAGCCGCCAGCAGGGCCACGTCGCCGCGCCGCATGCGCACCACCGCGCGCTCGTGGTCGTGGTCGCCGTGGGTGTACCACGAGATCTCCTCGGTGAGCCCGCCGTCCAGCTGCTGCTCGAGCCGGTGGGAGACACCCTCGCGGATGAGCGACGCCCGGATGGCGAAGCTCTCGTCATCGGCGTCATCCGGCAGCGACACCCGGAAGACCTCCTCGCCCTGCGCCGTGCCGCCGTAGCGGACGATGATCTCGGCCACCGTGCGCAGGGGGTCCTCGGCCTTGCCCTGCACGCGCTCGCCCGACGACTCGGCCTCCGCGTAGCGAAACAGGCGACGGAACTCGCCCGCCGACATCGGCCCCACCTGCACCTCGATGCTCACCCGTCGTCCTCCCGGTCCGGTGACGGCGGCATGGTGTCAAACCCGTCGGCGCCCCGCGCCCGGGCGCGAAAGGCCGCAAGCCGCGCCGCGAGTTCGCCCTCGGGGCCCACCCCACCGGGCTCGTAGAAGCGCACGTCCTCCATGCCCACGGGCATGCACGAGTCGCCGGTCACGCGCCCCGGCGCGCCGTGCGGGTTGACGTAGCCGGCGCCGTGGCCCAGGTTGCGGCGGTTGGTGGAGCTGGCGTCGCGAAGCGCGATGGGCGGCACCCGCGCGCCCTCGCCCTGCACCTGCGCGATCGCCGCGTCGATGCCCCGGTAGGCCGCATCGCTCTTGGGCGCGAGGGCCAGGTAGGTAGCCGCCTGCGCGAGGTTGATGCGCGCCTCGGGGAGCCCCACGAACTCCAGCGCGCGCGCGGCCGCCACGGCCACCTCGAGCGCCCGCGGGTCGGCGTTGCCGATGTCCTCGCTGGCGGCCACGATCATGCGGCGGGCGATGAACTTCGGGTCCTCGCCGCCCTCGAGCATGACGGCCATCCAGTACAGCGCGGCGTCCGGGTCGCTGCCGCGAAGCGACTTGATGAAGGCCGAGATCACGTTGTAGTGCTGGTCGCCGTCCTTGTCGTACACCACGGCGCGGCCACCGGCGGCGCGCTCCACCACCGCGGAGGTCACGGGGCCGTCGCCGGCCAGCCCTGCCGAGGCCTCGAGCAGGTTGAGCGCGTACCGGGCGTCGCCCCCCGACATGCGCACGATCACCTCGCGCGCCTCGGGGTTCACCGTGACCGTTCCGGCCAGCCCGCGCTCATCGGCAATGGCGCGCTCCACGAGGGCGAGGATGTCCGCGGGCGCCAGTGCCTCCAACTGCAGCACGCGCATGCGCGACACCAGCGCGG
The DNA here is from genome assembly GCA_016870155.1 of Actinomycetota bacterium. Taxonomy (GTDB): domain Bacteria; phylum Actinomycetota; class Thermoleophilia; order Miltoncostaeales; family Miltoncostaeaceae; genus SYFI01. The sequence goes on from VGCE01000007.1 coordinate 37,606, forward strand.
CGTTCACCTCGTAGTAGGGGTTCTCGGTGGTAGCGCCGACGAGTACCACGAGGCCGTCCTCCACGGCGGGCAGCAGGGCGTCCTGCTGGCTCTTGGTGAAGCGGTGGATCTCGTCGATGAAGAGCACGGTGCGCGTGCCCGCCGCCAGCCGGTCGCGCGCGCGCTGCATGACGGCCCGCACGTCGGCGAGCCCGGCCGACACGGCCGAGAGTTCCTCGAACTCGGCCCGCGTGCTCGTGGCCATTACTCGCGCGAGGGTCGTCTTGCCGGTGCCGGGCGGCCCGTAGAGGATGAGCGAGGGCACGTCGTCGTCGGCGATCGCCCGGCGCAGGAATCCCTCGGCGCCGAGGTGGTCGGCGTGGCCCGCCACCTCCTCGAGCGACGCCGGGCGCATGCGCGCGGCCAGGGGGCGCGCTCCGCTGAGCGCCCTCTCCACGGCATCGCCGAACAGGTCGGGAGCGTTGGTCAGGGCTGTCCCCCGCCCGCGTCGTCCCCGGCGAGGTCCTCGGGGCGCACCTCATCGGGAAGGGGCTCGCCCGGGTTGGCCCGCATCCATGACACGCGCAGGAAGAGGTCGCGGTCGGTGATGTCCGGATCGAGGTCGAAGCCGGTCATGCACAGCGGGCACAGCGTGGCGTTGGCGAACTCCGGGATTCCGTCCTGGTCGGTCTTGCCGCTGGGGAACAGCACGAGGTCGCCCCAGCACTCGGGCGTGAGGCACCGCACCCGGGCGTCGGGGTTGACGAACTTGCTCTTCGGGATGGTGTCTGACATGCCGGTCGCCCCTCCATGCGGCCATTCGCCCGGTATGGTCGGCAGCGCTCAGGAGTCCCGAGGTTACGCCCTCGGCGACCCTCTCGGGCTAATTGCTACTATTGCCCTAGGTTTTTCAGGGAAACGAGTAAAGAGGCGAATAACCCCATGTCCCCGAGCTACCAGGACCTCCTCGCGACGGCACGCGAGGTCATCCCCGAGGTGGAGCCCTCCGAGGTCGCCCCACGGGTGCAGGCCGGCGACGGCCCCCTCGTCATTGACGTCCGCGAGACCGCGGAATGGGACCAGGGCCACCTGCCCGGCGCGGTGCACATCCCGCGGGGGTTCCTCGAAAGCCGCGTCGCGGGCGCCGCGGGCAACCTCGAGCAGGAGCTGCTCATCTCGTGCGCCAGCGGCCAGCGCTCGCTGCTCGCCGCCAAGACGCTCGCCGACATGGGTTACTCCAACGTCACCAGCCTCGCCGGCGGCTTCGCCCGCTGGAAGCAGAACAACTACCCCGTCGAGGTGCCGCGAACCCTCAGCCCGGCACAGCGCTCGCGCTACTCGCGCCATGTTTTGATCCCCGAGGTGGGGGAGGAGGGCCAGCTCACGCTGCTCGACAGCAAGGCCCTGCTCATCGGCGCCGGCGGCCTGGGCTCGCCCGCCGCCTACTACCTGGCCGCGGCCGGCGTGGGCACCATCGGGCTGGTGGACGACGACGAGGTGGACGAGAGCAACCTGCAGCGGCAGATCATCCACACCACCGAGCGCGTCGGCATGAACAAGGGCGAGAGCGCCCGCGAGGCCATCCGGGCGCTCAACCCCGAGGTGCAGGTGAACGTGCATCCCTTCCGCGTGAACCGCGACAACGTGCTCGACCTGCTCGAGGAGTACGACGTGGTGGTGGACGGCGCCGACAACTTCCCCACGCGCTACCTGCTGGCCGATGCCTCGCTCATGACCCGTACCCCGCTGGTGCACGCGAGCATCCTGCGGTTCGAGGGCCACGCGTCGGTGTTCAACCCGTACGAGGGTCCGTGCTACCGGTGCCTGTTCCCCGAGCCGCCGCCGCCCGACCTCGCGCCCTCGTGCGGCGAGGCCGGCGTGCTCGGCGTGCTGTGCGGCGTGATGGGGAACATCCAGGCCACAGAGGCCATCAAGGTGCTGCTGGGAATGGGCGACACCCTCGCGGGCCGCCTGCTCATCTACGATGCCCTGGGCATGACCTTCACCGAGCTCAAGGTGCGGCGCGACCCCGACTGCCCGTCGTGCGGTCCTAATGCCGACCTGCAGTTGCGTGACTACGAGGCCTGGTGCGCCGGCATGGGCAGCCACGACCACGTCGGTGCCGCCGCGTGAGCACCGTGAAGATCCCTCCGGTGCTCAGGCAGGCCGTGGGCGGCGAGCGCACCGTCGATGTGTCGGGCGCCACGGTGGGGGAGGTGCTCACCAACCTGTGCGACCAGCACCCGGCCGTGGGGGCGCAGATCCTCACGCCCGGCGGCGAGCTGCACAAGTACGTGAACGTCTACGTGAACGACGAGGACGCCCGACTGCTCGAGTGGACCGACACCCCGGTGGGTGCTGGCGACACCCTGATGATCCTCCCCGCCATGGCGGGAGGTGCCTCATGAGCCGCACCGGCCTGGAGGCCCCGCCGCAGGAGGTGTCGGAGGACATCGTGGCGTCCATCGGCGAGACGCCGCTCATCGATGTCTCGAGCCTGTCGCCCAACCCCGACGTGCGGATCCTCGCGAAGATGGAGAGCCACAACCCCACGGGCTCGATCAAGGACCGCACCGCCAAGAGCCTCATCGACGACGCCGAGGAGCGCGGGATCATCCGCCCCGGCGACACCATCATGGAGCCGACGTCGGGCAACACGGGAATCTCGCTGGCCATGATCTCCCGGGTGCGCGGCTACAAGCTGGTGGCCGTGATGCCCGACAACGTCACCGAGGAGCGCCGGCGCCTGCTGCAGATCTACGGCGCCGAGATCGTGGAGAGCCCGGGCGAGACCGGATCGAACGGGTCGGTGGAGATGGCCACGCGGCTGTCGGAGCAGGAGGGCATCCCGATGCTCTTCCAGTACGGCAACCCGGCCAACCCGCGCGCCCACTACGAGGGCACGGCCGCCGAGATCGTGCGCGACTGCCCCGAGATCGACGTGTTCGTGGCGGGCCTGGGCACGGGCGGCACGCTCATGGGGTCGTCGCGCCGGTTCAAGGAGCATCGCGAGGACATCCAGATCATCGCGTGCGAGCCCATGCAGGGCGACCCGGTGAGCGGCCTGCGCAGCCTCGACGACGGCTTCATCCCGCCCATCCTCGACCTCTCGCAGCTCGACCGGAAGCTGCTCGTCGAGAACATGGACGCCATCGTGATGACCCGCCGGCTGGCCGACGAGCACGGAATCTTCGCGGGGGTGTCCAGCGGCGCGGTATTCCACACCTGCGCGCGCGTGGCCACGGGCATGGACCAGGGCACGATCGTGGGCATCGTCTGCGACGGGGGCTGGAAGTACCTCTCGGCGGGCATCTGGACCGACGAGATCGAGGCCGTCGAGGAGACCCTCGACAACGGCGTCTTCTGGTAGCCGCACCGCAGCCGTGAAGATCCCCGAGGCGCTGGCCGAGCAGGTGATCGCGCACGCCCGCGCGGAGTTCCCCAACGAGTGCTGCGGCCTCATCGCGGGCCACGGCGACATCGCCACCCGCGTGCTGCCCGCCACCAACGCCGAGGGCACGCCCTTCATGTACGTGATGGACCCGCGCGAGCAGATGCAGCTGATGGACGCCATCGACGACGTCGGCGAGGACCTGGTGGCCATTTACCACTCGCACACCCGGTCGGCCGCGTACCCATCGACGACCGACGTGGACCTGGCGTTCTTCGACCAGCCGCTCTACGTCATCGTGTCGCTGCAGGATGACCAGCAGCCGGTGATCCGTGCCTTCCGCCTGGCGCGCTCGGCGCCGGAGGGCGAGCAGATCACCGAGGAGCCGGTCGAGATCGCCTAGGCCTCCACCTCGGCGATCCTGCCGGTCTTCACGTCGTAGATGAACCCCCGCACGCTGTCGGTGTAGGGGATGAAGGGGCTGGTGCGCACCCTGCGCATTGACATGCGCAGGTCCTCCTCGGTGTCGGCGAAGGTCTCGACGGCCCAGGTGGGGCGGATACCCGTCTCGTTGTGCAGCGAGCGCAGCAGCTCGTCGTCGGTGAACCGCAGCATTCCGCAGTCGGTGTGGTGGATGAGGATGATCTCGCGCGTGCCCAGGAACCTCTGCGAGATGACCAGCGAGCGGATCATGTCGTCGGTCACGGTGCCGCCGGCGTTGCGCATGAAGTGCGCCTCGCCCGGGCGCAGGCCGAGCAGGGCCGGGGGGTCCAGGCGGGAGTCCATGCAGGCGACCACGGCCAGCCTGAGCGTGGGTTCCACGCCCAGGTCGCCCTGCGTGAACGACGCGGCCCATTCCTCGGAGTGCCGCAGCAGGTCATCGGTGGCGCTCATGCCTCAATAATGCATTCTTTGCGCGGCGCTAGCCGCCCACGGCCTGCGCGAACCAGTGGAAGAGGGGTATCCCCACGATGAGGTTGAAGGGGAAGGTGACGCCCAGCGCAGCGGTGAGGTAGAGCGCCGGGTCGGCGTCGGGCAGCGCGATGCGCACCGCCGCCGGTGCCGCGATGTACGACGCGCTCGTGGCCACGACGCCCAGCACCGCGGCCCCGCCGATGGACAGCCCCGCCGCGTTGCCGAGCAGCACCCCGAGCGAGCCGTTGATGAGGGGCACCACGATGCCCACCACCAACAGGCGCGAGCCGTACTGGCGCAGCCCGGTCGCCCGGCGCACCACGGTGACGCCGAGGTCGATGAGGAAGAGCGTGAGCGCGCCGAAGAAGAGGTCGTTGAAGAAATGGTCCACCAGCTCCATGCGCTGCGAGCTGGCGATCCACCCGATGAGAAGGCCCCCGGCGAGCAGCACGATGCTGCGCCCGCGCAGGGCCCCGCGCAGCGCGCCGGTCCAGCCCTGGCGCGCCTGCTGACCTGGTCGGCGGCGAGGATGAACGCCAAGATCGCCGGCGACGCGAGGGTGCTGGCCAGCAGATCCATCGAAGACACGCGCGCAGGCTAGCCGCGCGAAGTCACGGCGCCCTCCTCCTCGGCGTTGGTGGCGGCGCTGCTGCGGCGCACGCGCCTGCGGCTCGCGGGCTTCTCGTCGTCCGCGGCGTCGTCGGCCTTGGCGCTAGCCTTGGCGCTGGCCCTGGTGCCGGCCCTGGCAGGGGCATCCTCAGCCGTCGCCTCGGCGGCGTCCTCGGCAGGAGCCTCCTCGTCGGCCTTCTTGCGCGTGGTGCGCCTGCGCTTGGGCTTCTCCTCCTCGGCGGGCTCCTCGGCCGTCGCCTCGGCGGCGTCCTCGGCAGGAGCCTCCTCGTCGGCCTTCTTGCGCGTGGTGCGCCTGCGCTTGGGCTTCTCCTCCTCGGCGGGCTCCTCGGCCGTCGCCTCGGCGGCGTCCTCGGCAGGAGCCTCCTCGTCGGCCTTCTTGCGCGTGGTGCGCCTGCGCTTGGGCTTCTCCTCCTCGGCGGGGGTGGCCTCGGCCTCCACCTGCTCCTCGGGCGTCGGGGTCTCGCCGATCACGGCGAGGCCGGCCTCGCTGGCCTCCTCGGCCGCGGCGTCCTCGTCGGCGATCGCCTCGAGGTCGTCCGGCGTGGGCTCCGCCTCGGTGCCGGCGTCGGCCGACGCGCGGCGGCGCCTGCGACGCGTGCTGCGCGCGGGCGGGGCGTCGGGGTCGTCTGCCTCGATGCCCGCGGCCTGCACCTCGGCCTCCACCTCGGGGGTGAGCAGCACCATGTCCTCGTAGGTGATGGGCTCGTCGAGCGAGGGCAGCTGGCCCAGGTCGGCATCGGGTGTCGGCGTGACGAACACCTCGAAGATGTCAGCGCCCTGTGCCGCGGCTTCCGCGGCCGCCTCGGCGCGCGAGCGTCCCTCCGCGACCGATGCGCCGGTGGCAGCCGGAGCCGCCTCGGCCGACGACCCGCCGCGACCGCGACCACCGCGCCTGCGCCGCCGCCTGGCGTCACCGGCGTCGTCCCCATCGCCCTCGCCGCCGCTCGTGACGGTGAGGGTGGCCGTGGACTCGCTGGTCGACACCCGGTAGGTGCCGCTTCGCGGATCGGTCTGCAGGGTTATCCCGGCCTGGTTGGACGACGCCTCGAGGAACTTGCTGAACGTCGAGTAGCCCAGGGTGTTCTCGTCGAATGCCGGGTCCTTGCGGCGCATGGCGTCCTTCACCACGCTGGCGAGCGGAAGCTCCACGCCCTCGCGCAGCAGGGCCATGAGCGACTCCTGCAGCAGGGCGATGGGGTCCATGCGCGTCCCGCCGCGGCTGCGGCGGGATGACGACGCGATGCTGTCGTAGTAGATGAACTCGTCGCAGTTGGCGATGAGGAGCTCGCTGGAGCTCTCGCGGTTGCCCACGCCGATCACGCGCTTGTTGAGCTCGCGCAGCTTGCCGACCAACGGCGTGAAGTCGCTGTCGCCGGACACGATGACGAAGTTGTCCAGGTGTTCGCGCGAGAACGCGAGCTCCATGGCGTCCACCGCCAGCTTGATGTCGGCGCGGTTCTTCGCGCCCTCGCGCGCCGAGGGCATCTCGATGAGCTCGAGCCCGGCGTTCTGCAGGTCTATCTTCGCCTCGCGGTAGCGGCTCCAGTCCGCGTACGCGCGCTTGACGACCACGCGGCCCTTCTCCGCAAGTCGGCTCAGGACGAGGTTGATGTCGAAGTCGCCCCGGGACTTGGCGCCAGGTCGCGCCATGTTCTCGAAGTCGACCAGCACGGCGAGCACGTGCTGTGCCATGTGGGTGCCTCCAGTGAATTGTCGGTGCCCCTCGAGCGGGGGCTGGTCATGCGGCCCAGTGGCCACGTTCCCGCCCGTGGGCAGGAAGCGAAAGTCACCGTAGCAGCATCGCTCCGTTCCCCCGGGTGCCGGGCCTCGTCATTCCGTAAACTCACGTCGGTCCGGGACGAGTCCGGTTACCCGCAGGGCCAGTCGGGCCCTGGAAGCCACCAGATGAAGGAAAGGCGTCGCATGTCGACAGATGCCCAAGACGGAACCCTCACCGTCACCGATAACCGGACCGGTCAGACCTACGAGTTCGCGATCACCGACGGCACCATCCGTGCCACGGAACTGCGCAATATCAGGGTCTCCGACGACGACTTCGGCCTGATGACCTACGACCCGGCGTTCATGAACACCGCGTCGTGTCGCAGCGCCATCACCTACCTCGATGGCGACAACGGCGTGCTGCGCTACCGCGGCTACCCCATCGAGCAGCTGGCCGAGAAGAGCACCTTCCTCGAGGTGGCGTGGCTGCTCATCCACGGCGATCTGCCCACCAAGGCCGAGCTCGACGCATTCACCGGGGACATCGCCGACCGCATGGGCGTGGACCCCTCGGTGGAGGCCGCCATCACGTCCTATCGCAAGGACGCCCACCCCATGGGCGTGCTCGAGGCCGGCTTCGGCCAGCTCTCCACGCTCTACCCCGAGGCCAAGGAGATCGAGAGCGACCCCGAGCGCATGGACGCGCTCTACAACACTATCGCGAAGATGCCGACCATCGGCGGCGTGGCCTTCCGGCACAACCAGGGCCAGGACCCCGTGGCGCCGGACCCCTCGATCGACTACCCCACCAACATCCTCAAGATGTTCTTCGGGGCCGATTACGACCCCGATCCGCGCCTCGTGCGGGCATTGGACATCCTGCTCATCCTCCACGCCGACCACGAGCAGAACTGCAGCACCTCAACGGTGCGCAGCGTGGGCTCGTCGCAGGTCGACCCGTACTCGGCCGTGGCCGCGGGCGTGGCCGCCCTCTACGGCCCGCTGCACGGCGGCGCCAACGAGGCCGTTCTGGTGATGCTGCGCGAGATCGGCTCCAAGGCCAACGTCCCCGAGTTCGTCGAGAAGGTGAAGAACCGCGAGGCGCTGCTCATGGGCTTCGGCCACCGCGTCTACAAGAACTACGACCCGCGGGCCACCATCATCAAGAAGGCCTGCGACGACGTGTTCGAGGTCACGGGCGTCAACCCGCTGCTCGAGATCGCCGTCGAGCTCGAGTCGGTCGCCCTCAACGACGAGTTCTTCATCCAGCGCAAGCTCTACCCGAACGTCGACTTCTACTCGGGCCTCATCTACGAGGCGCTGGGCATCCCATCGGAGATGTTCACGGTCATGTTCGCCATCGGCCGCGCCCCGGGCTGGGTCGCGCAGTGGCTCGAGATGATCAATGACAAGGAGCAGAAGATCTCGCGTCCGCGCCAGGTGTACGTGGGCCCGGACGAGCGCGACTACGTCGACATCGGCGCGCGCTGACGTGGGCGAGGAGCAGGCCACAGGTAATGCCCCCGACATGGGTGCCTGGGCAAAGATCATCGACGCGATCGAGGATGCCGTGCCGCCCGAGTGGAGCCGCTTCGCGCGCGAGAACAGCGACACCTCGTGGATGCGGGCCATGCTGCTGCTCGACGCCCACGACCGGCTCGGCAGCCCCACGCCCACGGAGCACGTGTCGCACACGCTGCACCACCTCGCGCTGTCCAACCAGCGCGACGGCGAGGCCAAGGGCTGGGAGATGCTGTTCGAGAAGCGTCGCGAGGAGCGTCGGCAGATGCTGCTGCTCATCGAGGAGAAGGGGCCGCTGGTGCTCGACGGCGAGCCCCTCGAACTGTTCCACCGGTCCATCGTGCCGATGGTCATCAGCGCCCCGAAGGCCTAGGGCGCGCTCTGCGAATGCGGTTCGGCCGCCGCGCGCAGCACGCGCGGCGGCAGCACGGCCACCAGGCGACCTGCGCCCAGGCGCGGCGCCTGGAGTTCCACCACGGCGGCTCCGGGTCTCTTGAAGCCGATCTGGCCGCACCCGGTGAGGTCGGCCAGCGCATAGGTGAGCCCGGGCTGGTGCGTGCACGCGAGCAGCGTGAGGGCTTCGGGGTTCTCGATGATCACCTCGATCAGGTCGGATGCGCTCATGCCGGGCGCCAGTCGCAGGTCGTCCTCCAACGGGCAGCGCGCCGCGCCGGCCACGAGCTCGGCGGTCTGCCGGCAGCGCACCAGCGGGCTGGTCAGCACCAGGTCGGGTCGCATCCCCAGCGCCACCAGCCCCTGGGCGGCCAGGCCGGCGCGCTCGAGGCCCTCGGGCGTGAGGCGGCGCGCGGCCTCGCCACCGGGGTTGTCGTCCTCGGCCACGCCGTGGCGCATGAGCACGAGGGTGGTCATGAGATGGGAGGCACCTGGCCCACGAGCAGCGCCGAGAAGGCGACGATCACCAGCGTGATGGCGATCTCCACCCAGGCGCTTCGGCGCACCAGCGCCAGGGTGGCGGTGTTGGGCGGCCCCGGTCGCCGGCGAAGGGCGCTCACCACGCGTCGCGCGCGCAGGGCGAGCACGATCGCCACGGCGAGCAGGCCGATCTTCACGAGGATCGTCCAGCCATAGGACGTCTGCCACAGGTCGGCGGGGGATGTCAGCTGGCCGAACGCCCGCACCACGCCGCTCGCCACCAGAAGCGCCACTGCGATCACCGCGAGGGCCGAGAACCGCGCGAGCGAGAGCCCGCCCACCAGTCGCCCGCCCGCACCGGCAACCCGGGGAAGGCGCAACAGGAACACCGTGATGATCGCCAGGCCGCCGATCCACGCGCTTGCCATGGCGGCATGCAGGGCGTCCACCGGTACCTGCACCGCGGGCATGCCGGTGGTGGATGCGTGCCCCTGGGCCGACAGCGACCCGATGGCCACGAGCGCCGGCACCATCATGATGAGCATCGGGATGAGCCCGCCGTCGGCATCCTCGGGCTCGGGCGCATCGTCGCTGCGGTACTCCACCAGGAACCGCCATACCCCGAGCGCGAACAGCACGAACAGCGCGAGCGTGCGGATCTGCAGCAGGTCGCCGAAGCGGGTGTCGGCCAGCACGCGCACGATGCCCGCGGGGTCGGCCAGCGCACCCCACACGCTCGTGCCCATCGATGCCGCGGTCTTCACCACGAGCACGAGGGCCTCGCCCACCAGCGCCACAAGGGCCAGCGCGCCGAAGCCGATCCACCAGGCGTCGCGCGCCCACGACAGCGCGGCGTCGCGCTCGCCCCCCGGCATCCGCGGCGGCGGCCTCCATGCCTGTCGCCAAATGAGCGCGCGGAACAACAGCAGCGCCAGCAGGCCGCCGATCCCGACCAGCTCCACCCACCGGGCCGTCACCGACCAGGCCGATGTCTCGGTGGGCCCCTCGCCGCCGCCGGGGCCGCCCAGGTAGGGGGCGGCCAGCGGCACGTCGCCCACGGCGAACACCGATGCACCGGGGATGATGTGGCCATCTGCCGACACCACGCGCCAGCGCACGGTGTACGAGCCGGGGGCCAGGCGGGGGCGCACCGGCACCTCGATCACCGAGGCATTGCCCTGCCGCAGGGCCCCGGGGCCGCTGCTCACCGGCTCGCCCCGGGAGTCCACCACGGTGAGGTCCGACTGCTGCAGCAACTGCACCGGCTCGGTGAAGCGCACCTCCACCCGGGCGGGGCCGGAGTCGAGTCGCGCGCGGTCGGCGGGGGTGATCTGATCCACCAGGGCATGCGCCATGGCGCCGGGCGCGAAGGCCAATGCGCAGGCCACGGTGACCATCAGTGCCGCGAGCACCCTCGTCAGTGGTTTGGGGAATCGCACGGTCCTGCAGGCTAGCCTGCTGCGGTCAGCCGGAGAACGCGGGGGATGTGACGTGAGCGGGATCGTCGAGGGCAAGCGCGCCATGGTGGTGGGCGTGGCCAACAAGCGCAGCATCGCGTGGGCCATCGCGCGGCGGCTCGATGAGCAGGGCGCGCGCGTGGCGCTCACCTTCCAGGGCGAGCGCGTGGAGAACGACGTGCGCAAGCTGGCCGGCGAGCTCTCCAACGGCCCGGTGCCCGTGCTGCCGCTCGATGTGACGGACGACGCCGAGCTCGATGCCGCCGTGGCCGGCACGGCCGAGGCGCTGGGCGGCATCGATATCCTCGTGCACGCCGTGGCCTTCGGGAAGGTGGAGGACCTCGGCGGCCGGTTCATTGACGTCTCGGATGACGGCTTCCAGCTGGCGCTCGATATCTCGTCGTGGTCGCTCAAGCGCCTGGCCGAGCGGGTGGAGCCGCACATGCGCGATGCCGGCGGCGGGGCCATCGTCACCATGAGCTACGTGGCGGCCGAGCGCGCGGTGCCCGGCTACAACGTGATGGGCATCGCGAAGTCGGCGCTGGAAGGCATCGTGCGCTACCTCGCCTGGGACATGGGCCCCGACAACGTGCGCGTGAACGCCTTGTCGGCGGGCCCGGTGCGCACGCTCGCCGCCCGCGGGATCCCGGGGTTCGGCGACATGGTGGACAACGCCACCGAGCGCTCCCCGCTGCGCCGCCCCATCGACGCCGACGAGGTGGCCGATGCCGCGCTGTTCCTGTGCTCGGACTTGGCGCGGGCGGTGACCGGCGAGACCCTGCACGTGGACGCCGGCTACCACGCGATGGCCATCTGAGCGGCACCATCCGCATCGGCGTCGTGGCCGACACGCACGTGGGCGAGGTGCTGCCCGCGCTGCCCCTGGAGGTGCCGGTGGCGCTTGCGGGCTGCGACCTGATCCTCCACGCCGGTGACCTCACCTGCACCAGCGTGATCGACGAGCTCGGGCGCATCGCGCCCGTGGTGGCGGTGCAGGGTGATCACGACGCGCTGGCCGGCATCGACCTGCCGCGTGAGCGGGTGGTGCGCGTGCGGGGGAGGCGCATCGGCCTGGTGCATGGACGCCGTACGCGGGGCATCGAGATGCCGGCGGCGGGGCTGAGCCTGGTGCGCCGCCGCGTGGTGCTGCTCGGGCTGCACCGTCACATGCGCCGCCGGCTTGGCCCCGTGGACCTCATCGTGCACGGCCATCTCCACATGCCGGTGGACACCGTGGTGAGGGGCACGCGGGTGTTCTCGCCGGGCGCCGTATACATCCCCGAGGAGCGCGACGCCAGCGAGCGCACGGGCCTGAAAGGCCGTGCGTACATGCGGTTTCGGGCTGGAATGACCGATGATGAGCGCGCATCCGCCGTGGGCATCGTCGAGGTCGGGCCCGATGGCATGACGGCGTGCCGGGTGCTGCTGCGTGACGTCCGGGCCGGTGGATAGTTTTCCTGATCCGGGACCCCTACGCGGGAGCACTGCCGAGATGACCGCAGAAGTCGCCTACCAGTTCCGCAACGCGCATGAGGAACTCGAGCGCGCCATGGCCGATTACCTGGCCATCTCGCGTGGCTCGCACCTCTATGCGGACGTCGAGGCGCATGCCGCGGCCGAGCGTGATGCGTGGGAGCGCATGATGACCCTGCGCGATCGCGCCGACGCGGCGCCTCCCGCCTAGACGGGCGCCTGCGGGCGGCGCCCCGCTGCCGGGTCAGCCCGCCTCGCGCCGATCGCGCTCCGCGCGTCGGGCCTTGCGCTCCTTTTCGGCATCCACCATCGCGGCGAACCGGGCGATGACGTCCTCCGGCACGGGGCCTTCCGGGGGGTCCTCGATCTCGATGTAGGGGCGCGGCGCAGCGACGGGCTCGGCGTCACCCTCAGGGGCGATCACCGGCACCTCTCCGGTGGCCGAGACGTCATCCGCCGCCACCTCGTCGGCGAGCCCCTTGTGCTCACCGGTGGCCGCGAGGTCCTCCTCATCGACGACCACCTCGAGTTCGCCCGTGGCCTCGATGGCTCCGGGCTCATCGGGTGCCATCACCACCGCCGCGGCGACGACGGGCTCGGCGGCCGCTGTGGGCTCGGGCGCAGGCTCCGGCGCGGGCTCGTCGTCGGGCTGCTCCTCGATGGGCTCGCCGAGGGCCCCGACGCTGCTGGCGCCCAGCGGGGTGACGGTCTCGTCGAGGATTCCAGGCCCGGCATCGGCGGGGAGCTCCGGCATGGGCACCTCGCCCACCTCCACGCCGTCATCCTCGATGACGATGCGGTAGCGGTCCACGTGGGGTGCGTGCACGAAGAGGATGCGACGCCACTCGTCCTGGCCCGCCTGCTCGGCGGTGCCTGTGCTGCGGAAGCGGCCGACCTCGCTGCGCTGGGCCTCCGCAGGGCTGCCCGGAACGCCCACGACCACCACCAGGAAGCGCTTTCTTACACCCATTGGCGCCATCCTACCCCTCGGCTCGGCACCCGCGGGGCCATGGGGGAGTGGTCCGGATACTCTGGCGACGTGAGCAGCGGACCGTTCACCCACGTGGTGGCATGCGTTGATGAGTCGCCCGCCACCGAGGCCGTGGTACGCCTGGCCCTGCAGGTGCGCGCAGATGGCGGCAGGCTCTCGGTGGTGCACGTGATGGGCGGCCCGCCCTTCAGCGAGTCGTTCCTCGCGGCGATCGGCACGGCCTTCGGCGGATCGCCGCTGGGCGACAACTCCGCTGCGCACCGGGAGATCGCGCAGGGACTTCTCGAGGTCGTGTGCGAGGGCATCTCGGGTGCCGAGCCCGTGCTGCTCGACCCGCACGATGCCGACTCGGCGCCCGATGCCGTGGTGCGCTGGGCCGACGCGAACGGCGTGGACGCCATCGTGGCGGCATCGCATGGCGACCCACTGGCCCGCATGGCGAAGTTCGTGGGGTCGTTCAGCGGGCACCTCGCCCGGCATGCGTCGTGCCCGGTGATCCTGCTGCCGCCGGGCACCGAGTAGCGCCCTAGGGCTTCGGCGGGCGGGGGAGGAACCCGCTCGTGCGGCGCACGTACTCGGCGTAGCCGGGGCGCCGCTCGGCGATGTCCTTCTCGAGCAGGCCCGCCCCCGACACCTTCACCAGCAGCACGGTCATGAGGATCGGGCCGATGAACCCCCATGCGCCGGCGCCGCTCTCGGCCGCGATGAGGAAGATGCCCCACCACACCATGAAGTCGCCGAAGTAGTTGGGGTGGCGCGTGTAGCGCCAGAGGCCGGCGTCGAGCACCCGGCCCTTGTTGGCGGGATCGGCCTTGAACCGGGCCAGTTGCCAGTCGCCGATGGCCTCGAAGCCGAAGCCGATGGCCCAGGCCGCCACGCCCGCCACGGCAAGCAGGCCGAGTCCTCGGTCGGGCACGGCGGCCAGCTGCACCGGCAGTGACACCACCCACATGAGAACGCCCTGCAGGATGAAGATGGTCACGAGGCTGACGATCCAGAATGACGGCCCGCGCTTCTCGCGCATGGCGGCGTAGCGGAAGTCCTCGCCCTTGCCGTGGTTGCGCCAGGTGAGGTATGCCGACAGCCGCAGGCCCCAGATGGCCACCAGCACGAGGATGAGCAACCGGCGGCCCTCGTCGCCGTCGCCGGCGACGAGGGCCGTGATGGCCACGGCCACGAAGCCCAGGGGCCATACGGGGTCGATCACGCTGGCATCGCGCAGCGCCAGGCTGACGAGCCAGGTGATCACGACGATCGCAAGGATGACGATGGCCGAGGTGAGCATGATCGCGCCGTATCCGATGGGGGGAGATTCGCACGACGCGGGCCGTTACGCTCGGAGAGTGGAGCCCTGGTACATCCGGTTGACGGAAGATCACGACGTGCCCCGGCCGGTTTTGCTGGCTGCCATTCGCGCGCGCGTGGCCACCCGGCTGCGGCGTGAGAGGCGGGGCGGCACCGACGCTGAGAGCGAGCGCGCCCGGGCCCTGCGCCGCCGCCTCGCCGAGGCGCCGGTGGCCGTGCGCGCCGACGCCGCCAACCAACAGCATTACGAGGTGCCCGCGGAGTTCTTCGAGGCCTGCCTCGGGCCGCGCCTCAAGTACTCCTCATGCCTGTACCCAGTCGGCGTGGACGACCTGGCCCTGGCCGAGGACGCCATGCTGGCACTCACCTGCGCACGGGCGCAGCTGGAGGATGGCCACGATGTGCTGGAGCTCGGGTGCGGCTGGGGCTCGCTCACGCTGTGGATGGCCGAGCGGTACCCGGCCAGCCGCATCACGGCCGTGAGCAACTCCGCCGGCCAGCGCGAGCACATCGAGCGGCAGGCGCGCGAGCGGGGACTCGGCAACGTCACGGTGATCACCCACGACGTCACCACCCTCGAGTTGCCGGGCGATACATTCGACCGCGTGGTGAGCGTGGAGATGCTCGAGCACGTCAAGAACCACCAGGCGCTGTTCGCGCGCATCCAGGGTTGGCTTCGCCCCGGTGGGCTCTTCTTCGTGCACGTGTTCACCCACCGCGACATCGCATTCGAGTTCAGCGAGGACGACCAGAGCGACTGGATCGGCCGGCACTTCTTCACCGGGGGCACCATGCCGTCGGACGACCTGCTGTTGCACGCCGCATCGGGCCGCTTCGCCGTGCGGGACCACTGGCGGGTGTCGGGGCGGCACTACGCGCGCACGGCGCTGCATTGGGCCGACAACCTCGTTGCCAACCGCGACCGCGTGGTGGCCATCATGGAGCGCGACCACCCCGGCGAGGGGGAGAGGTGGTTCCGTCGCTGGCGGCTGTTCTTCCTGTCCTGCGCGGGGCTGTGGGGTTACCGGGGCGGCGACGAGTTCATGGTGTCGCACTACCTCTTCGCCCCGCTTCCGGCCTAGCCGGGCGCTGGTGCCTGCGGCGCCCCGGGGCCCGGAGCGGGCGGCGGCGCGGGGGCCGGCGCCTGCGGCGCGCCGGGGCTCGGCGTGGTGATGGGCGCGGGTGTCACGGGCTCGGGCGTGGTGGTGGCCGGGGGCGCTGTGATGGGCTGGTCGGGTGCCGCCGGCGTGGTGGCGTCCACTCGGAAGCTGCGGGCGTTCATGAGGCCGCGTGGCCAGTAGGTGGGCAGGTAGGTGATGCTGATGGCGCCCCGTCCGCCCGACGAGTGGATGATCCACTTGTTCCCGAGGCTCATCGCGATGTGCGAGGCCTGGTTCAGCGGCGTGCGCCGACCGCCGGACCCGAAGAACACCAGGTCGCCCGCCCGGGCCCTCTGCCAGGCGATGCGCTTGCCCCGCCTGCCCACGTTCATGGTGTACGTGGTGCGGCCGCTCGGCATGTTGATCTGCGATTCCGCAGCACGGTCACCCGTGTGCCAGACGTACCAGACGAAGCCGGAGCAGTCGAAGCCGCCCGCGGCCTGGGGGTCGAGGGGCGAGTTCTGGTCGAGCCATTCGCCTCCCCACACGTAAGGGTGCCCCACAAGCGAGAGCGCCCGCTGGACGGTGGGCACGAAGATGGGATCGATGGCGGGGATCGTGAAGCCCTGCAGCGCGCGCACAGACGAGGGGATGCCCGTGCGCCGGATATACCGCCCGCGCGATGCCATGAGCAGGAGGTCGGCGAGCCGCAGCGGCTGGGAGTCGTGGCGCTCGTACTGGTCGTCACTCGACGGGTAGTTGCGCCGCAGGCCGGCCTCGCGCGCGGTGATGGACGTGCCGAAGCCCTCGGGCAGAGTGAAGGCGCGCCCCGCGCCGTCGCGGAACTGGCCCATCTGCGCCACGGCCTTGCCCATGCGTAGCCCGAGCGTCCAGGCGCGGTTGGCGTCGTGGCCCGTGACGGGCGCGTCGAGCGCCATGGCATCGCCGGCCGCCGCGAGCCAGCCCTTCTCGAACGCGGCCTTGGCCGCGGCGCCCTGCGGGTCGTCAGCGGCCACGTCGCGCCACGCCGATCCGATGGGGCCGGCCGGCAGGCCGAGCACCGGGGTCATGAGCATCACGAGTTCGCGTCGCGTGGCGTCGCGCTGCAGATCGAGCGCCGCCACCGGTCCCGCCCACGCGCGCGCCCTCTTCAGCTCGCGCGCGGCGTCCTGCCCGAAGGCGAACGACTGCGCCACCTGGCGGTCGGCCGGCGGCTGGGCCAGCGCGACGGCCGTGAGCGCGCCGATCACCACGAAGGGCGTTGCCACGTTGACGGCCAGCAGCGCGTGGCGCCGGGAGAGGCGACGAGTGGTGCTCATGAGGGCCCCGAGGCTAGACCCGGTGCCCGGGCGTGGCGGTTCCCCCGGAACATGTGGCACTCATTCGCAACATCCCGCGCACATCCCCCTCGTGGGGATGCAATCCGCGCTACCGACCTGCGCGAAGTTCCCTCAGGTTCTGCAGCAGCAGCACGGCGGCGCCGACGATGAGGAGCACCGCGAGCGTCCATTGCCAGCGCTGCACGAGGCCGATGACGATGCTCGTGCCGATGGCGATCACCGCCACCCACACGATGAACGAGATCAGGCGCCGCCGCGCCAGTGCCTCGAAGCCCATCACCAGCAGCACGCCCACGACGGCGCCCACCCAGTAGTAGCCGGATCCCACGCCCACGAGCAACCACACGATGATGATCATGAGCACCGGCGTGCTGACGGCGGCCCAGATGCGCAGCAGGCGGCTGCGCACGTTCGCCGGTTCGTCATCCGTCTCGTCGGGCAGGGATTCCTCCTGCAGGTGCGCACGCGGGTCCTCCATCGCCAGGCCCCTGCTCACCGCCGCCTCCAGGGCATCGCGCTCGGCGGTGAGGTGACGCCGCTCGTTGCGCAGCGCGAGCATCGCCTCATCGCGCTGATGCAGGTCCTCGCGCCGGTCCTTCGCCAGCGCCTGGGTCACCACGTCGGCATCCAGCGCGCGGAGCCCGGAGTTCTCGCGTCGCGACGCCGTGCGCAGCATCGCCACCTCGTCATCGATAGCCCTGATGCGGGCGTGCACGCTGGCCAACCGCTCGGCCACGGCCCTGGCCGCGGCACACGGGTCGGGGTCCACCTTCTGCATGCCGGCCCAGCCCAGGGGGTCCTCCCAGCGCACGCGGTCGATGCCATCGCGCTCGTGCTTGGGCCCCGTTGGCGCCGACTCCCCGCCGAAGGGGTCGCGCGAGTCGCGGCCCCAGCGCCCGCTGAAGTCACGCACCCAGGGGGTGTCGTCCCCGATCACCACGGGCATCCACTCGCGGTCGGCGCCCGGGCCCACGGCCACGCCGTCGCCGCGGTGGTAGTCGACGAAGGGGATGCCGAAGCCCTCATCCACCGACGTGTGGTCGCCCCACGGCGTGAGCGCATGAAGGATTCGCCGGAACCACCGCACGAAGCCCCGCATCACCGGGGGATCCACCTGCACGAGCTCATCCATGGGGTTGGGCGTGTGCGAGTGCGACCCGGCCCCGGGATAGGCCACCACGTGGTCCCCCACCCATTCCACGTCGGGGTCGTCCACGCGCCGCCTGAGGCCGTCGCCCTCGGCGTCGTGCGACGAGAACGCCACCCACCGCGCCTGCAGCACGCCGTCGAGGTCGGGAGCCGCGTAGATGATGAGGTTCTCCCAGTCGGCCTCGTGGTCGTTGATGCCGTGGAATGACGACCGCCAGTCGTTCATCGGGTAGAAAAACCAGTACTGCAGCATCGTCCAGCCGGCCTCGCGCGACACGCGCCCGTAGTAGGGCGTGCCCGCGGCGGCGATCTTTTCGCGGTAGATGATCTCGCCCGCCGCCACCGAACCCCGCGGCACGCGGCCCCGGAAGAGCAGGGTGAGCCGGAAGAAGGCGTCGATGATGCGCCCCGTGATGCCCACCTGCGAGAACCGGCTCGCATCGGGCATCGACTCCCCGTGCCCCTCGCGCCGCCACTGGCGGAACTCCTTGCGCGTGAGGGGCTCCTCCACGTAGAGCAGGTGAAGCGTCTCGGCGGCGCGCCCGCGCGATATGGCGGCGAGCGAGTCGAGGTCGAGGTCGCCCGCCTCGGCGATCTTCTTGTCCGTGCCATCGGGCATCCGCTGCCAGAGGGAGCACGCAGCCACGTACGCGCCGGTGTCCGAGGGCAGGAAGAGCTCCACGCGATTGAGGCGCAGTATCGGCTCGAAGCGGCGGAGGAGGTCGAGATCGTCCACGCGACCAGCCTACGGGAGAGGTGGCGCGGGGGCGGCACCCGGGCGCCGCCGGGGCCCGGAGTAGCCTCGCCGCATGATCACATCACGCATCGGCGGCCTCACGGTCGCCCTCCTCGCCGCAGGCGCGCTGGTCGCGGGCTGCGGATCATCATCGGACACCGCCTCCGACACCACCGCCAAGGCCGACACGGCGACGGCAGTGGACACCAGTACCGGCCAGAAGGTGGGCGGCACGGCCACGTGCGACGCCGCATCCATCGAGAAGGCCGCGCAGGATTCGCCGGGCTTCGAGAACCAGAAGATCACACTCGAGGACAGCTCGTCATTCAAGTGCGCCGACGGCTGGGCCTACGCGTTCATCAACGCCGGCACCGGCGACGAGGCCATCACCGCCACGGTAGTGTTCGAAGCCGAGGGCCAGTTCTGGATCCCCAAGGACCGCGCGACGGTGTGCACGGCCCCTGGCGACCAGGTGCCCGCAGCCATCTACCAGCCGGCCTGTGAGACCAACTAGAGGTACTGCGATAGCGCCCGGCCGGTTGGTGCGTGCCACCGCGCCGGTATCATAGGTCCATGACCCCTCACGCCCCCCCTAGGCGCTCGGCGACAGTCCTCGCGCTTGGCGCGCTCATGATCGGTGGCCTGCTCGGCGGCGACGCGGCCACCGCCGCCAAGAAGAAGACCTGCAAGCCCGCGCCCAAGGCCAAGTGCGCCGGGGTGAACCTGGCCAAGCGCAACCTCGCAGGCAAGAACCTGAAGGGCATCAACCTCAAGGGCGCCAACCTTAAGGGCGCCAACCTCAAGGGCGCCAACCTCGCCGGGGCCACGCTCACCAATGCGAAGCTGGGCCGGGCCAACCTCACGAACGCCACGGTCACGAGCGCCCGCATGGGTGGCGCCACGGTCAATGGCGCCACCACCACCGGGCTCGTGAGCGGGTCGGTGTCGGGCACGCCCAATTCGCTGCCCACCGGCTGGCAGCTGAACACCGGATATCTCATGGGCCCCGGGGCGAACCTCACTGGCGCCAACCTCATCGGCCAGACTCTCACGGCGGTCAACCTCACGGGCGCCACCCTCACGGGGGCCCTGCTCACCGGCGCCACCGCCTACGCGAGCACCTTCACCAACGCATCCATGGCCAACGCCAACCTGGCGGGCGCCACCATCACCACCAGCACCCTTGGCGGGGCCAACCTCGCAGGCGCGTCGCTCGTGGGCATCACGGTCACGGCCAGCGGCCTGCCGGGGGCCAACCTGACGGGCGCGAACCTCACGGCGGCCACGCTGTCGGGCACCGACTTCACCGGCGCGAACCTGTCGCGCGTAGCCGGTCGCGCCGCCACCTTCTCGGGTGCCACGCTGCGGAATGCCAACCTCACGGGCGCGGCCCTCGGCGGCAATTCGCAGAACTCCGTGGCGCTCGACGGCGCCGACCTCACCGGCGCCAACCTCACGAACGCGGTGCTGGGCTACGCCAACGTGGCCAATGCGGTCATCTCGAACGCCGCCATCACGGGCACCGACCTGCGCAACACGACCTACGACGGCCTGAGGTCGGGTGGGCTCACCACGGGCACGGGCACGCGCCTGCCCACCGGCACCTCGGTGGTGGCCGGTTACCTCATCGGCGAGAACGTCGACCTGGTGGAGGCCAACCTGGCGAACCAGGTGCTCACGGGGCTCGACTTCCAGGGCGCCGACCTCTCCCGCGCCAACCTCGCCGGGGCCCGGTTGGTGAGTGCCTCGCTCGCCAACGCCACGGCCGTGGGCACCAACTTCACCGATGCCAACCTCACCGCTGCCACGCTCGGGGGCGCCGACCTGCGGGAGTCGAGCGTGGCGAGGGCGACGCTTACGGACGCGTCATTCGACGGCAGCCTCGCGAATGCGCCGTACGGCACCGCGGGGGGCGCAAGCACTCCGCTCACGCAGAACCCGGTGACCACGCTTACGAACATGTCTGGTCTCGCCCTCGCGGGAGTCAATCTCTCGGCTGCGGCCAAGCATTGGATTCAGGTGGACTTCACCGGGGCAAACCTCGCCGGCACCACCTTCAAGAACGACGGGCATTTCACCTATAGCGTGTTCGTCCGGTCCAACCTCGCGGGCACGGTGTTCGCTGGTAGCGGCGTAGGCGTGAAGTTCCAGAGAGCGATCTTCACGGGCGCGACTGGCGTACCGACCATAGGCGGCACCGGGTCGTGGAGCCTCACCACCTGCCCCAACGGCACCCTGCAGAACACGGCCTGCACCTTCTCCTAGCCGCTACCGCTTACCCGTCTTGAGCCAGCGGGCGCAGGCGCCCTGCACGATCTTCCAGGTCTTGGCGTCGAGGGATTCCCTCTCGGCGATGGTCTGCACGCACAGCACCTGGATGGCCTCGGGCCCCAGCCGGTACAAGCCGATTCCGTTGCCGCTGATCGATCGGTTGAGGTCGTTGGCACGCACCGCCACCCACGCGCAGCCCTGGCCCTCGGGGCACATCTGCGCGGGCATGCCCGCGATGCGGCCCGTGGCCGCACCCAGCATGAAGTGCACGCGCGATAGCTGGCCGCCCGATCTGATGATGGCGTTGGTGATCGCCCGGGTGCCGTCGGTCCACGTGCGGTAGTCGGCGTCGCGGCTGAAGTCCGGGTACATCTCCAGCCAGTAGCTCTCGCCCTTGGCGACCGCCGTTAGGGCGCCGCTCCACTGGGCCGCCTCATCGCCCCCGGCCATGATGCCCTCGATCATCTGGATCGGGATGTACATCACCACGCGATCGGCGTAGGTGGAGCCCCACGGCGACTCATCCTGCAGCAGCGCCATGGCATCGTTCAGTCGCTTGCCGGCGTCGCCCTTGAACTCCACGCCGATGTCGTCGATGGACACCAGGTGCGACGTGCACGGCATGCGCTTCGTGCAGGTGGTGTCCACGGCCGTGCGCACGCGGCGGGCGATCTCCCCGGCCGGCAGCGTGGCGAGCGTCACGCCGTCGAGGCGCGCGATGCGGTAGGGCGGCTCGAGCATGGTCTGCCGCGCCGGTATCTGCCGGAACACCTGCCCCTGATCCAGTGGTCCCGGCCCCATGGGGAGGAGGCGCTCCAGGATCGTGGCGACGTTGAGCTCCGACATGTACAAGATGTGCCGCTGCGCCCCGGGGGTGGCGGGGGTTCCGCGGTTGGCCACGGCAGCGTCGCCCGCGCCCCCGCTGCCCTGTCCCGACACCATCTCCCCGCAGCCTGACGCCACGAGCGCCGCGAGGGCCATGAACGCCATGGCCAGCACGAGAAGTGGACCCCGTCGGTGCACGCATGTATGTTAGCGCCCGTGAACCAGCAGGATGCAGCGATGGCCGACGCACGCTTCTTCACCGACACGGGCTTCGAGTTCGCCACGCTCATCGCGATCGGCGCCGCCCCATACGGGCTTTCGGAGGCCGGGGAGGTGCTGTCCACCGCGGCGCGCATCAGCGACGGAGATGCCGACTCGTGGTTCGATGAATGGACCGCCACCGGTGGGAGGTGCCTCGACCAGGCCGGTGAGTGCGAGGCCGCGGGGCACGTGGTGAGCGCCAAGTGGCTCTACCTGCGGGCGTCGTTCTACCTCGGCACGGCGTTCTTCTACGTGCTCGCCACCCGTGACCCATCGCGCGAGTTGCAGGCCTGGCGACGCCATCGCGCGGCATTCGCCCGGGCCATGGACCTGTGGGAAACCCCCGTGCAGGCGGTGGAGATCCCCTACGAGGACACCCCGCTGCAGGGGTACTTCTTCTCGGGCGGGGATGGCAGCCGCCCGCTGCTCATCGCCACCAATGGCAGCGACGGCACGATGGCCGACATGCTTGGCGCCGGCGTGCTGGACGCCGTGGATCGCGGCTACCACGTGCTCATCTACGACGGGCCCGGGCAGGGCGCGGCGCTCTACGAGGACGGCCTGCCGTTCCGCCACGACTGGGAGAAGGTCGTGACGCCCATCGTCGACTGGGCAGCGCCCCGCGCCGACGTCGACGTCGATCACATCGCGCTGTGCGGCTGGAGCCAGGCCGGGTACTGGGTGCCGCGCGCCGCCGCATTCGAGCCGCGGCTCGCGGCGATCATGGTGGACCCCGGGGTGGTGAGCGTGGGTGAGTCGTGGACCCGCCACCTGCCTCCGCCCCTGCTGCAGTTGCTCGACGCCGGGAAGATGGAGGAGTTCGATGCCTACATGGCCGAGGGAATGAAGGAGAACCCCGGCATCGCCCTCGAGGCCGCCAAGCGCCTGGAGCCCTACCGCACCGATTCCCTGGCCGAGGTGCTCATCGAACTGCGCACGTGGGACCTCACCGACGTGGCGGGGCGCATCACCGCGCCCACGTGGATCTCCTCGCCTGATGACGAGCAGTTCTGGCCCGGGCAGTCGCAGCGGCTGTTCGACCTGCTCACGGGCGTCGCCCGAAAGGTGCTCGTCCCGTTCACGGCCGAGGACGGCGCCAACTGGCACTGCGAGCCGATGGCGCCGCGTATACGCGCGCAGCGCATGTTCGACTGGCTCGACGAGACCCTCGCGGCCTGACGCCGCTGCGCGCGGCCCTGCCATGCTGTCGAACCTGATCCCCAACCCGACCCGAGGAGCACACATGCCACGTTCATCCCGCACGGCCCTGCGCCGCGCCCTTCCCGTCGCCCTCGTGGGCATCGCCATCGCGCCCGCCACGCTGCTGGCCAGCCACGACGTCAACTGCCTCGGCACCGAGGCCGTGTGCACGGCCAACGTCAACCTCGCCGGCGGCGCGTCCAACGACAAGGTCACCGTCGAGCTCCCCGGAACCCAGCTCAAGCTGCGCGCCACCACGCCGGCCCCGTCCTCGCTCAAGGGCGCCTTCAGCGCTACAGGTGGCACATACACCACCGGCGGCTCGGTGTACCAGTTCACGCTCAACGCGGTGGGGTCCATCACGTCGGGGTACGCGTCGATGACCTTCACCAACCCGCAGCGCCCGCAGGGGGGCGTGCCCGGCATGGTCAAGTGCCTGGGCGATGACAACGTGTGCACCGCCAACATCAGCCTCAAGGGCGGGGCCAGCAACAAGCTGGTGAAGGTGCAGCTGCCCGGCACCGACCTCAAGCTGTCGCGTGGCGCCAAGGCCGTCGTGCCGGCCACGAACAAGGGCGCTTACGGGATGTCCGGCGGCAAGTACACCACCGGCGGCTCGATCTACCAGTTCAGCCTCAACGCCGTGGAGTCGATCGGCAAGGGATCGTGGCTGGCGCTCACCTTCCGCTCGGCGGGCTGATCGCGCGCCGGCGAGGCTGAGCACGGTCGACCCGCCGTGCGCGCTACGGCGGGTCGACCGTTCTCCTGTTTTCAGACCCCTCCGCGGCTAGCGTGCCCCCACGGCGACCACGTGGGAGTGCCATGAAGCTCGAGCCCCTGTACCGCGCAGTGTTCCGCTACCCCGACGGCGGGCACGGCACCGTGATCGAGGGCGAGGCCGGCAGCGAGGGCCACTACTTCTTCGTGGCCGAGGGCGAGCTGACCGGCCGCATCTCCGGCCGCCTCCAGGCGGCCAACCACCCGCGCTCGCGCATCGACAAGAACGCGCTGCCCAACATCCAGGGCGCCATCACCACCGACGATGGCGCCACGATCATCTTCGACTGGCACGGCTTCGCACGCCCTGCTCCGCCGTCACCGCGCCAGATCGTGGTGGCCGCCACCCATGCCAGCGGCGACGAGCGCTACTCGTGGCTCAACAACGTGGTGTGCGTGGGCTGCGGCGAGATCCGCCCGCTCGACGATTCCGGCGACGCCCGCAACGTGGTGGGCGGCCGCATCGACTTCGTCATCGAATTCTCCGAGCTCATCTGGGAGCCCATCGACCAACAGGAGGTCTGATGTTCCTGCTTCGCGCCACGTACAACCGCCCCATCGAGGAAGTCGATCAGCTGCTCGAGGGCCACAAGGCCTGGATCATGAAGAACTTCGATGAGGGGCGCATCCTGCTCACCGCCCGCCAGGTGCCGCTCACCGGCGGCATCATCCTCGCCCGTGGCGAGAGCGCCGAGGAGATGTGGGCGATGCTCGAGGAGGACCCCTTCAAGAGCTCCGGCATGGCCGACTACGAGGTGCTCGAGTACGCCCCCGTGCGCGCCGCCGAGGGCGTGGAGGGACTTCTGGAGGACTGACCGGGCACTGACCGCCCACTGACCGCGCACGCAGTGCCCGGCCGCGCGGTGCCATTATGCGCGGCGCCTAGGGGATGAAGTACATCGGGTTGGGCAGCAGGAACCCGGCGTCGGCATGGCCCAGGCTCATGTCGCTGACCTGGTCGCCGATCGACAGCGCGATCTTCCAGCCCTGCTTCTCGAGCCCGGCACGGGCACGCGACTTGTAGACGGCGGCCGTGAGCGTCTCCTGCGGGGGCGAGCGCAGGATGATCTGCTTCACCCCGGTCACCCCGATCTTCTCGAGGCATGAGGCCGTATAGGGCAGGGTCGCCTGCTTTCGGCCGGTGATCACCACGATCGCCACGCCACGCGCCTTCGCGCGCCTGAGCAGGTTCACGCTCGGCTGGATCGCCGGCGTGCCGCACGCCTGCATGATCTGGTCCTGCACCGGGGGGTTCTCGGTCCAGTTCACTGCCGGGTCAGAGTAGTACTGGTACCAGCTCACCAGGGTGTCGTCCATGTCGGTCACCACCATCGCCTTGCACCTGCGCACCTTCGCCACCGGGGCATTCTTCCCGCAGGTGCGGTCGAGCCAGCCGTCGAGGTAGGTGCGCGCCCTGCTCACCGTGCCGCTGATGTCGGCCGTGTAGCCGCCGCTCTGGCGCAGCGCCACGATGTTCGCGCCCATCGCGGGGCTCACCAGGTAGTCGGTCGTCACGGCGAGCGGCGGCAGGTGCTGGTCGGACCCCACGACGGGGGTCTTCGCGGTGGCGCCCCCGTAGCCGAAGCTGACGACGGCGGCGTTCGCTGCGGCGGGGATCGCCAGCACGGCAGCTGCGGCGGTGAGTGCAAGGGCGGTGTGGGTGGTCACGTCCGGATAGTAGGCATTTGGTGCCGGAACCTTCCGGCCGCTACCGGTCGTCGAACACCAGGATGGCCCCGCCGTAGCAGGCCACCCATACGCGGCGCGTGACCGGCTCGTAGGTGATGCCGATGGGATGCTCGCAGGCCTTCACCGTCTGCAGCACGCGCATGTCGCGGGTGCGCAGCTTCGACACCGAGCCGCTCTCGTAGTTGACCACGTACAGCGCGGTGCCGTCGGCCGAGCGCGCGAGGCTACGCGGCGCGCTGCCCGTGGCCACGCGGCTCACGCGGCCCGTGCGCAGGTTCACCTTCGCCACGCGTCCCTCGGCGTTGAGGGTCACGTACGCGGTGCGCGCATCATCGGAGAGCACCACGGCCCTCGGGCCCGATCCCACCTGCACCTGCCGCGTGCGGTAGGTGCGCAGGTCGACGCGCAGCAGGTGGCTGCTGCCCATGATCGCCACCAGGGCAAACCGTCCATCGCCCGATACCGCGATGCCGCGCGGGTAGGCCCCGAGGGGCAGCGTGCGCACCACCTTTCCCGTGGCCGCATCGATCACGGTGAGGTCCCACGAGCACCAGTTGCTCACCAGCACACGGCCCCCGTCGGGCGTGACCGCCACCACCTTGGGGACAAATCCCACCGGGTACACCCGGTCGATGCGCATGGACTCCATGTCGATGCGGTAGGCGTACGAGCGGTCCACGCCGGATGCCGGCGTGCAGGTGTCCGTGCCCTCGGGGCCGAAGCCGCGCCCGTACATGGCGTAGTTGGTCACGTACGCGTAGAGGCCGCCGGGCGAGAACGCGGCCTCGACCGGCGCCCCGCGCGACACCCCGGGGTGGCCCTTCACCCCGAAGCGCGGAAGCTGCACGGCGTCGGGGATCGTCGCCTTCAGCTTCATGGTGCGAGCGTCGTACACCGTGACGGTATGGGTGTACATCATGTTCTGGGCGGTCACGAGTCCGCTGCCCGACGCCACCACCGACTTGGGCGAGATCTGACCGGTGATGGTGGTGCGCAGGGCGAGGCGGCCGCTCGCGGCCGCAGGCACCGCGGCTGTGGGCGGTTCCGTGGTGGGGGCGCCCGATGTGGTGGGCAGCGCAATCCCCGGCAGCATGAGCACGGTGCCCAGCGCCATGAGGGCTGCCGGCAACCGGCGTATGCGAAGGGCTGCCGGCAATGCGGCACCTCTGCTTCGGGGAGGGCCGCATCCTACAGCGGGCCGCGACGCGCATCGCGGCCCGCTAGGGTCATGCCATGATCGTGGTCGTGTTCCGGCGCCGCCTGCGCGACGGCGCCACCTTCGAGGACTTCATCGATGCGTGGCGGGCCGACCGCGGCTTCGGGGTGCCCGCGCGTGTTTTCAACGCCGTGGCGATGGATGACCCGCGCGAGATCCTCAGCGTGGGCTTCGTGGATGTCGACGCCGCCGACTTCGCCGCGGCCACCGCGGGCGTGGCCGGTCAGGAGGCCGTCCGGCACTCGCGCATCGATGACGTGATCAAGTCGACCGAACTGCGCGCCTTCTACGACCTGCGTACCGAGCACGACTTCTCGGACCTACCCCGCGAGGTCGCGCTCACCGGGCCCGGGAGCCTGCTGGCCGATCTCGCGGCATGAGCGACCGCAGCGGGGCGCGGGCGGCCTATAGGCGGTTGCGCCAGTGGCGGTGGCCGCGGAACTACCCCATCGCGCAGTTCCCCAACCCACCGCTCATCATCGGGCTGGTGGCGCTGGGCCTGCGGTACCTCGCCAGCGGTACCTGGGCCGATGCCCTCGGCGCGATCGGGTATGCGTTCATCGCCATCTGGGCGTACCTCGAGCTCACGGCGGGGGTCAACCTGTTCCGCCGCGTGCTCGGCCTGGCGGGGCTGGCCTACGTGGTGTTCGCCATCGTGCAGCGCTTCGGGGGGTAGCCACGCGATGCGGACGTCGCGGGGTCAGCCGCCGCGCCCGGCAGGCCCGGGTCAGCATCCGGTGCTCGTAACCGTGCCGTCCGGGCAGGTGGTGTTGCTCCAGATCGCCCCGGTGGTGGTCCACAGGGTGCCGGGCAGCCCATTGGAGAACTCAGCGCCGGTGAGGTCGGCATTCGTGAAGTTCACGCGGCTGGCGTTGGCCTGGATGAAGGACGCCCGGTAGGCGTAGGCCCCGGTGAGGTTCGCGCAGAAGAGGTTGGCCATGTAAAACTGGGCGACGCCCAGGTTGGCCCCGCTCAGGTTGGCTCCCGAGAGGTTCACCCCCACCAGCCACGCGGTGGCCAGCAGCCCGCCGCCCAGGTCGATGCCGTACGAGTAGTCGCCCGTCAGGTCGGCGCCGGCGCAGGCCGGGTTCGTTACCGCGATGCCGTCGGGGGCCACGGCCTGGTTCGCCGTGCGCGTGCGCCGGGGCAGCCACGACATGCGGGCTCCGTGCAGCTTGGCCTCCCGAAGATCGGCGTGGCGCAGGATCGCCCCCCGCAGGTCGGCCCCTCGCAGGTCGGCCCCGCGGAAGTCGGCCCCGCGCAGGTCGGCCCGTCGCAGGTTGACCTTCCGCAGGTTGCCGTGGTGCTCGACCGACCAGCGATGCACCACGCCGTGGCAGTCGGCGCCGGGCTTCAGCACGCAGGTCTTCGCCCCGGTGCCGATGGTCGTGGAGTTCGCGGCGAGGCTGACGGCGGGTACGGCGAGGCCCGCTGCGGCGACGAGGATGCTGGTGGCGGAAGCTATGCGCATGGGATCCCGGGGGTGGAGGGCGTCAACTCCACGAATGCCAGCGCGCCGCGCCGGTCACGGGCTGCGCACGGGTTCCCTCCCAAGACGCCGAAGGCCCCGCGACCGCAGGGCCTTCGTGAAGCGGGAGTGACAGGCTGTGCGACGGGTGACATAAACCGACCGACTGCCTCGGCGGGTAGGGCCTGCACCGGAACACGTATCGACACGAGGAGTCCCCATGCGCCTTCGCACCACCGCCATCCTCGTCACCGGCGCTGCGGCCACGTCAATCGCCCTGCTCGCAGGATGCGGAGGCAGCGCGACTGAGGCGACCACGTCCACGGCGACGTCCACGACCGTCGTGCGCGCGGCAGCAGCAGCGGAGAATCGGCCAACGTGCTACGCGAACTGCAACGGCGCGAATTTCAGGGGCGCGAACCTCTCGGGCCAGCAGCTCGTCGAGGGCAATTTCTACCGAGCGAACTTCACTGACGCGAACCTCACCGGCGCGAACCTCTCCAACGCGAACCTCACCCAGGCGAACCTCACCGGCGCGAACCTCACGGGTGCGAGCCTCATCGGCGCCAACCTCACCCGCGCCAACCTCACCCGCGCCAACCTCACCCGTGCCAAGCTCAACAACTGGGTCGACACCGGCGCGGTCTTCTCCGACACCATCTGCTACTGGGGCGATGTGACCGACGCCGGCTGCTGACCGCTTTCCCCACACAAGGACTCCCCATGCGCCTTCGCACCACCGCCATCCTCGCCAGCGCCGCTGCGGCTGACCCCGAGCCCACTTGGCCGTCTCTCCGGGATCCACGCCGCCCGAGGCTGATCTAGCCCGACTCGGGGCGATAGGGCGCGGTCTGATCCGACCCGGACGTAACACCTTGCGTACCACCCCGGGCGTTTCCGGGATCACGACCACGGCCCATGAACGGCGAAAGCCCCGCGACTGCGGGGCCTTCGTGTGACGGGAGTGACGGGACTTGAACCCGCGGCCTCAGGATTGACAGTCCTGCGCTCTAACCAGCTGAGCTACACCCCCGGGTTGCTCCGGGCGAGCCATGGGCGGTGACGGACTTGAACCGCCGGCCCCCTGCTTGTAAGGCAGGTGCTCTACCAACTGAGCTAACCGCCCCAACGGGCCGGGGGACAGTAGCAGTCAGTCGATCCAGTCGGGGGCCTCAGCGGATCCCCCGATTACGGCCACCAACTCGTCCGCCACCTCACGTGGATCGCGGCCCTGCGCGAGCCCCGGCGCCTCGCCCGCGATGGGGCGCGTGGCGAGCCCGGTCTCCATGTGCGGGGGGCGGGCATCGAGCACGCGCACGCCCTGGCGGCGCATCTCGCGGCGGAATGCCGTGTCGAACGCCGTGAGCCCGGCCTTTGCGGCGGAGTAAGCGGCGAGGCCGGCCATCGGCTGGTCGGCCACCACCGCCGACACCTGCGCGATGACGCCGTCCTTCTGCAGGTGGCGGGTGGCGGCACGCGCCACGAGGATGGGCGCGATGAGGTCGAGGTCGACCACGCGGCGCAGCACGTCCTCGTCGAGTGCGGCCACCGGACCGAAGGCCACGGCGCCGGCCGACATCACCACCACGTCGAGGCCGCCGAGGGCCTGGGCGGCCTCGTCCACCACGGCATCGGGCACACCGGGCTCGGTGAGGTCGCCCGCAATCGGGTGGCCGCCAACCTCGGCGGATATCGCCTGCAACCGGGCCGGGTCGCGGCCGTGCACCGCGAGTGTTGCGCCCGCCGTCGCGAGCGACCGCGCGATCTCGGCGCCGAATCCGCCGGTCGCGCCCAGCACCACTGCCCGTGCCCCGTTCATGTCCATGCCCGGACGATAGGGGCCGGCCGGGCCCGTACGCGGGGTGAACGGCTAGGCGAGGTCCTCGCCGGCCTCGGCGTCGGGGTGCGCGCCCTCGGGGTGGGGGCGCCCGCGCACGTAGGCGTAGATGGCCACGCCGATGAGCGCGCCGATGATGGGTCCGATGAGGTACGCCCACAGCGCCACGTACTCGCCGGTGGCCACTGCCGGGCCGATGGATCGTGCCGGGTTCATCGATGCGCCATCCATCAGGCCCATCACCAGGCCGATCACCGCGACGGTGACCCCGATGGCCACGGCGGCGAGCGCGCCTTGCGCCCGGGTGTCGGTGGCCACGGCCATCACCACGAGCATGAGGATCGCCGTGATCACCACCTCGATGCCCACCGCGCCCAGGTCGCTCACGTCGAACGGCTGGGTCACCGACAGGCCGCTCTCGGTGCCGAACAGCCCGGCCACCGTGAGCGCGCCCGCGATGGCGCCGGTCACCTGCGCCACCCAGTAGGGCGCCACCTCGCGCCACGGGAAGTGCCGCCCGGTGGCGAACGCCAGCGTGACCGCCGGGTTGATGTGGGCGCCCGAGAGGTGGCCGATGGCGAAGATGACCACTGCCACCACCAGGCCCCAGGCCACGGCCACGCCGATGTGCCCGCCGAGCAGGCCGTCGAAGCGGTAGTCGGCCGCCGCCGCCGCGCAGCCCCCGGCCACGAGGATGAACGTTCCGAGGAACTCCGCCACGAAGCGGCGGGAGAGGTCGGGCGCGCCGTGCACGAGGCGAACGCTACCGATGCCGGTGGCCCCTGCGCGCGCGCGTGGCCGACGCGTTACGGGCTGCGTCGCCGCGGGAACGTGACATGGGGGAACTCGTTCGCTGGCGGCGAAAGCGGTGGCGGTGATACCTTCGCATTCAACACAGACGAACGACACGGGCATGGGACGCCCGGTTCCTCACGAGGAGGGACGTACATGAAGCTGATGCGCGCGGAGCGCAATCGCCTGGACACCGAGGGAGTGGTGGCCCACTACAGCAGGGGCGGCTTCGGCCAGTATCACCGCCTCGACTGCCCGGAGGCACCCCATCGCGGGGATCCCGGCGTGCGCGACACCATCCACGGGCCGTGGAAGTACCTCGCCGCCCATTGGTCGCCCTGCCCGGTGTGCCGTCCGCCGGCGGACGTCCTGGACGGCGAACCCGGCGTGCAGGCCGCCTGACCCCTCGCGGGGCCAGGTAGCCTCACGCATCCTGGCCCCCATCGTCTAGCGGTCCAGGACGCCGCCCTTTCACGGCGGTAGCGCGGGTTCGAATCCCGCTGGGGGTACTACGTCACCTTGATGGTCCCCTTCATGTTGCCCTTGTGCGGCGTGCACTCGTAACTCACCACGGTGCCCTTCCTCAGCGTCACCTTGATGGTCTTGGAGCCATTGGAGAAGAGCGGAGTGGCGGTGGAGCCCACCTTGAGGTTGTGCTCGACGCCGGATTTGTTTTCGTACTTGAACCTGTACGTGCCGGCCTTGAGCGTCTTCGGCATGCCGGTGAAGGCGAACGGGTTGTCCTTTGGAGTGGTGACCGTAATGATTTTCTGGCCCAGGGCGGGCGCGGCGGTGAGTGCCAGCGCGGCGGCCGTGGCGGCCCCGATCGCGACTGCGCGTGTGCGGATCGACATATCTCGTCCTTTCGCACTGTTGCGGTGAAACCCCCACGGTAGGCCCCTCATCGCCGCTGGTAAGGGGGTTCGGTCGCGGGACGTCCCGGCATGGGCGTGACGACCGTCCGTGAAGTCCCTCGAACCCCCGTCACCCGGTGCCTGCGTCCGTTCAGGTCTGGTGAAATCTCCCTTGGTTCAAGCGCCACCAATCGAGAGGTTCCATGGCAGATCTGCCG
The DNA here is from genome assembly GCA_016870155.1 of Actinomycetota bacterium. GTDB lineage: Bacteria > Actinomycetota > Thermoleophilia > Miltoncostaeales > Miltoncostaeaceae > SYFI01. The sequence goes on from VGCE01000007.1 coordinate 69,596, forward strand.
CCCATCCCGCCGATGCCGAAGTTCATGACCGCGTTCATCACCGCAACGGTGTGCGTGGTGATCGCCGTCATCGTGCTGATCTTGGTCTTCAACGCCGCCGGCTAGGCCGGCTCCGCCCCCACCCGTCGCCGGCGCTCAGGCCAGCGCCAGCCCCAAGGTGAATCCTGCGGTGCCCACCACGAGGCCGCCGGCTGCCGGCACCACCAGGTTGAGCAGCGCGGTGTTCCAGCGTCGATCCACGGCCAGGGCTTCGGTCTCGGCCATCCACGTGGAGAACGTGGTGTAGCTGCCCAGGAACCCCGCGCCGAGGATGAGCACCAGGCCATGGCCCGGGTTCAGGCCCACGAGCACCCCGAACAGGAACGTGCCGACGATGTTCACGGCGAGCACGCCCCACGGCGCGTGCAGGCCCAGGCCACGCGCCATCAGCCGCCCCGTGCCAAGCCTGGCGAGGGCCCCCAGCGCACCGGCCGGCGCCGCCAGCACCCACGAGAGCGCGCTCACCTGAGCACCCGCGCCATGACGCGCCGGGTGGCCACCACGGCGATGAGCCCCAGCACCACCGTGGCCGCGACGTAGAGCACGGCCGTGGCCGACATGCCCCGGCGCATCAGGCCCAAAGCCTCGAGCTGGATTCCCGAGAACGTGGTGAGCGATCCGCAGAAGCCCACGGCCGCAAGCGGATGGAGCCAGTGGGGCAGGGATGGGCGCCAGGCGATCATCGCCGCCACCGCGGCGAGCAGCACGGTGCCCACGATGTTCACGACCAGAGTGCCGAGCGGCCAGCTCTCGCTGGGTAGCCCCTCGGCCAGGCCAGCACGCACGAGGGCGCCGATGGCTCCGCCCACGGCGATGGCGACAAGGGCCGCAGCACGGGGACTCATTCCGCCAGCCTAACCGCGCGTCGCGTACCATCGCGCCTCTCATGGACCGCCGCGTATCTCTCGCAGCCGCCCTGGCCATCCCGGCGCTGGGCCTTGCCCTGGCAACCCCCGCATCGGCGGCCCACCGGCCCATCGAGGCCGTCGGCGGATCGCTGGCGTCGATGACCGGATCGGCGAGCCCCTACGGCATTTCGCAGGCGCGCGGCGCCGCGCTGGCGGCATCCGAGACCCGCGGCCAGCCGGTGTGCGTGCGGCTGCACCTGGCCGATGATCAGTCGGCCAACCAGATGGCCGCCCACCAGATGACCGGCTTCGTGGGTGCGCGGGTGTCCGCGGTGCTGGGGCCCACGCTCTCGGGCGTGGCGGCGGCGGCCGACCCCATCGCGGGTGCCGCGGGAATCCCCGTGCTCGGGGTCACCAACGCCACGCTCGACCTCGCGGCGGCGGGCCCCACGTTCTGGCGCGTGAGCCTGTCCGAGAACCGGCTCATTCCCGCATCGGTGGCGTATGCCAACGACAAGCGCGACATCACCACGGCGTCACTGGTATCGGTGAGCAGTGACGGGTACTCCGAGGGCGCGGCCCAGGCGTTCCGCTCCGCGGCTGCCGATCAGGGAATCCGCCTGCTCGCCGATGTCACCATGCCCGCGGGCAGCGGGCGCGCAGACCAGCTCATCGCCCAGGCGGTGGCACCCGGGCCGCAGGCCATCTTCTTCGCGGCGCGCAGCGCCGACGCCGCCAGCCTCGCGGTGGCGGCCGCGGGCTCGTCGCTGATGAAGGTGGGGGGCAACGGCTACAACACGCCCGACGTGCTCACGGCGGCGGGATCAGCCACCGACGGCTTCATCGTGAGTGCCTCATGGAACCCCAACAAGCGCGACGCCGCCAGCCGGGCCTTCGTGCGCGACTACCGCGCCAAGTACCGCTCCGCCCCGGACGCGTTCGCGGCGCAGGGCTACGGCGGGGTGCAGCTGCTGGCCGCTGCCGCCGGCGCCGGGCACGGCGGGGCGCCCGATCGCGTGCTGGCGGGGCTCCGACGGGTGCGGGCGGTGCCGTCGGTGCTCGGCACCATGCGGTTCATACCCGGCGTGCGCGAGGCTGTATACCCCGCCACCGTTCAGGTGGTGCAGGGCGGTCGGCTGCTGCTGGCGCCCTAGCGGCCCGGCCGCCGGGCGCGGTCAGGCCTCGATGCCCGCAGCCACCCGGCGCTTGACCCGGGCCAGCATGCCAGCCATGCCGCGCATGCGAAGCGGGGTCACCAGCTCCTCGAGCCCCATCGACAGGTAGAAGTCGTTGGGGGTGGCCAGCACCTCCTCGGGGCTGGCGCCGTCGAGGCCCTCGTGCAGCACGGCGGCGAAGCCGCGGGAGGTGGGCGCCTCCATGGGCGCGTCGAAGAACAGCCGCACCTCCACCGGCTGCACCTCCACCGCGAGGAACAGCGGCGCCTGGCACTCCTCCACCGGCTCCATGCTGTCGCGGTCTTCCACCAGGCGGTCGGGTAGCGGTGGCAGGGAGTTGGCGAAGTCGAGCAGCAGCGGCAGGCGGAGCTCCTTCGGCGTGTCCGCGAACTCCTCGACGATCTCGTGAAGCTTGTCCCTCACTTCTCGATCGGCACGCGCACGGCGTTGCCCCATTCCACCCACGAGCCGTCGTAGTTGCGCACCTGGTCGAAGCCCAGCAGGTGGGTGAGCACGAACCAGGTGTGGCTGGATCGCTCGCCGATGCGGCAGTAGGCGATCACGTCGTCGCCCTTGTCGAGTCCGATCTCGCCCTCGTAGATGGCGCGCAGTTCGTCCACCGGAAGGAACGTACCGTCGTCCTCATCCGCCGCGCGGCGCCACGGCACGTTGGCGGCGGTGGGGATGTGCCCGCCGCGAATGGCGCCCTCCTGCGGGTACTCGGGCATGTGCAGCAGCTCGCCCGAGAACTCCCCGGGCGAGCGCACGTCCACCAGCTTGCCGTTGCCGATGTGGGCGAGTACCTGCTCGCGGTAGGCGCGGATCACGCTGTCGTCGCGCTCGGTCACCGGGTAGTCGGCCGGAGCGGGGGAGGGCACGTCGGTGGTGATCGGGCGGCCTTCGTTCACCCACTTCTTGCGGCCGCCGTCGAGCAGGCGCACGTCGGCGTGCCCGAAAAGCGAGGTGACCCACAGGGCGTACGACGCCCACCAATTGTTCTGGTCGCCGTAGAAGACGATGGTGGTGTCGGGCGTGATGCCCTTCGCCGACATCAACTTCGAGAAGCCCTTGGCATCCACGTAGTCGCGGGTGAGCGGGTCGTTCAGGTCGAGGTGCCAGTCGATCTTGACGGCGCCGGGGATGTGCCCGGTGTCGTACAGCAGCACGTCCTCGTCGCTCTCCGCCACGACCAGCCCGGGGTCGCCCAGGTGGGCCTCGAGCCACTCGGTGGTGACCATCCGCTCGGGGTGGGCGTAGGCCTTGATCTTCGGGTCCTGATCGTACTCAACCGGCATTGGGTGGCCTCCTCGGCGTGGCGTCTGCGCTCAGCGCGGTGCGTAGTATTGCAAGTGCCTAGCCGCCGTCGGCGGAGAAGTGCTGGTAGTCCTTGGTTCCCGACCAGCGCCCGCCCCAGTCCCAGCCCTCGCGGTCGAACGCGCGCACCAGCGCGCCGCCCTCCACCGCCACGCCGGGGCGCGGCGTGCGCTTCACGAATGGCCTGCTGGCCGTGTGGTACACCACCCCGCCTGGCTCCACCCAGGGGTTCTCGATGGGGTTGATGTCAATTGCCCTGCCGTAGGCGTGGTTGCTCCAGCGCCCGCTGCCGGTGGCCTTGCGGCAGTTGAAGGCCGATGTGTTGTCGGCCTCGATCGAGTTGAAGTCGCTGCCCCCGTACTTCTCGATGGGCTCGATCTTCCTCACGGGCACCCCGTCGCGGTACAGGCTGCGGAAGATGCGCACCACGGCCGGGGCGACGCCCTCGTGCACCACCAGGGTGCCGGTGGCCTCGCCGCCGCCGAACGTGCGGTGGGTTACCCGCACGGCGCGCAGATCATCCGGCCCCACCGGGCAGCCCTTGCGCCATACCGACGGCGTCATGGCCTTGCGCTGCGCGGGGGAGATCTGCGAGATGCGCGATTCGTACCCGGCGAGCGCGGTGGGGGCGATCGCGGCGAGGGCCACGGCGCAGGTGGCCGTGAGCCCGATGAGAGAGGCGATGGACGTGCGCATGGGCGGCATGTTCGCCGGTGCGCGGGCGTATCCCCCCCGCGCGCGGTTCAGGCGGACCGCGACCGCCGGCCGAGCAGCCACAGCACGAGGGCCCCCGCGACGGCAGCGAGCACCGATCCCGCCAGCACGCCGATGCGCGCCGCGTCGGCCAGCGATGGGTCGTCGAATGCGAGATCGGTGATGAACAGCGAGACGGTGAAGCCGATTCCCGCCACCAGGCCGATGCCGAGCATCTGGCCCCACCGTGCGCCGGATGGCATTCGGCCCACGCCCATCCGGATGGCCATCCATGCCCCCAGGGGGATTCCCACGGCCTTGCCGATGAGCAGGCCGAGCCCCACGCCCAGCGCGGCGCCGACCGCGCCGTCGGCCGACAGGGCGCCGGCTCCGAACACGATGCCCGCGTTGGCCAGCGCGAAGATGGGCAGGATCACGAACGAGGTCCACGGGTGCAGGGCGTGCACCGCGCGTGTGAGCGGTGAGACCGCCTGGCGCGAGAGCTCGGCCAGGTGCATCCACGACTCGCTCTCGGCGTCCGGCCCCGCAGGCGCATCGGAGGTCTCGTCGGCCACGCGGTGTGCCTCGGCCGACACCGCCGCCGGGCGCTGCAGGGGCACGGCGGGGGTGAGCAGCCCCACGGCCACCCCGGCGATGGTGGCGTGCACCCCCGACGCCGCCGTGAACGCCCACGCCAGGATTCCCAGCGCCACGTACGGCACGCGCGCCTGCACGTGCAGGCGCGTGAGCACCCAGAAGGCCACGAGCGCCACGATGGCGGCCGCCAGCCACGCGGCCTGTATCCCGCTGGAGTACGCGATGGCGATCACGATGATGGCGCCGATGTCGTCGATCACCGCCACCCCGAGCAGGAACGCCCACAGAGCGGGTGGAACGCGTGACCTGAGGGCGGCGAGCACCGCCAGCGCGAATGCGACGTCGGTGGCCATGGGGATTCCCCAGCCGTCCTGCGCCGCTCCACCGGCGGTGAACGCCAGGTAGATGGCCGCCGGCAGCAGCATGCCGCCCAGCGCTGCGGCGAACGGCACGGCGGCGGCCTTGGGCGTCGAGAGCTCGCCCACCGCGAGCTCGCGCTTCACCTCGAGTCCGATGAGCAGGAAGAACAGCGTCATCAGGCCGTCGTTGACCACCTTGGCCAGGTCGGTGTCGAGCACGCTGCCATCCGCGCCGAGCGTGATGGGCGTCGACCAGAACGCCTCGTATCCCGACGTATCCACGTTCGCCCACACGAGGGCGACGATGGTGGCCAGCAGCAGGGCGGCGCCACCGGCGGCCTCCCACGCCATGAACGACCTGATGGGTCCTGCCACCAGTCGCGCCGATGCACGGGGCGATCGCGACCAGCTCGGGATGATGCGGTCCTCAGGATCTGACTCCACCTGAGCAGGATATTCAGTTCTGCTGATACACCTACGTGACAATGATTCCGGGGAGTTCACGAACGGCATGCGTCGCCGTGGCCGCAATGGTCGGCCTGGCGGCATGCGGCTTCGCGGTTGCGTCGGCGCATGCCGCCTCGCCCGTCGTGCTGCGGGGCACCGTCACCAAGGTGGTGGACGGCGACACCATCAAGTTCCAGTCACGCGGGTTCGAGAGCACCATGCGGCTGATCGGCATCGACACGCCCGAGACCAAGCGGCCGGGCTACCCGGTGCAGTGCGGCGGGCCTGCTGCCTCGGCCGAAGCCGCCCGCCTGCTTCCGGTGGGCACGGCGATACGGGTGGAGAGCGACCCCTCGCAGGACGCCCGCGACAAGTACAACCGGTTCCTCGGCTACGTGTATGCGGGCAACGCGGGCGGCGCGCGCGGATCGGTGAACTACCGCCTGGTGCGCACGGGCTTCGCGAAGACCTACGTATACGGGGCGATCCCCTTCCGCTACGCCGGGGCGTTCCTCGGGGCCGAGATCCGGGCGAAGAAGTCGCGCATCGGCGTGTGGGGGCCACCGTGCAATGGTGACACCACCAAGCCGCAGTACGGCGGCGGTGCTTCGTCTGGCGCCGGCGCGGGGTCGGCCGCCGGTGCGGCGTCCGGGCGCTGCGATCCGAACTACTCCGGGGCGTGCATCCCCTCGCCGCCTCCCGACCTCGACTGCTCCGACATCACCGCGCGCAGGTTCCGCGTGGTGGGCACCGACATCCACCGCTTCGACAGCGATGGCGATGGCATCGCCTGCGAGGGCGCCCGACGCTAGGGCGCCCGTTGCCTAGGCGCGTGCGGTTACCCTGCTGCCGTTGGGTGCCCAGCGCGCCGCCGCGCCGCCCTTGCTGCCAAGGTTCCAGGCCGAGTTGACGAGTCCCACGTGCGAGAACGCCTGGGGGAAGTTGCCGAGCATGCGCCCGGTGATGGGGTCCCACTGCTCGGCCATGAGCCCCACGTCGTTGCGCAGCGTGAGCAGGCGCTCGAACAGCACCCGGGCCTCGTCGTACCGACCGGCCATGGCGAGGTTGTCCACCAGCCAGTACGTGCACAGCAAGAACGCGCCCTCGCCCGCGGGCAGACCGTCCACGCCCTCGCTGTCGACATCCGTGTAACGCATCACCAGGCCGTCTCGCGTGAGGTCGCGCTGGATGGCGTCCATCGTGCCGATCACGCGCGGGTCGTCGGCCGGCAGGAACCCCACCAGGGGGATCATCAGAAGGCTGGCGTCCAGGCGTGACACGTCGTAGGCCTGCACGAATGATCCGAGCTCGGCGTTGAAGCCCTCGCGGCACACCTCGTCGTGGATCTCCTGCCGGATGGCCTTCCAGCGATCGACCGGGCCCTCGAGACCGGATTCCTCCACCGCGCAGATGGCACGGTCGAAGGCCACCCACGCCATGATCTTCGAGTGGGTGAAGTGCCGCCGCGGCCCCCGGACCTCCCAGATGCCCTCGTCGGGCTCATGCCAGCGCGACTCCAGGGCGTCCATCAGCGCGGTCTCGAGCGACCAGGCGTCGGGGTCGGGCTCCACGCCGATGCGCCGCGCCACGTGCAGCGAGTCCATGAGCTCGCCGTAGACGTCGAGCTGGAACTGGTCGACAGCCGCATTGCCCACGCGCACGGGGCGCGATGCCGCGTAGCCCGGGAGCCACGGCACCTCCCATTCGGCAAGGCGTCGCTCGCCCGCCGCGCCGTACATGATCTGGATGTCCTCGGGGTCGCCGGCAACCGCGCGCAGCAGCCAGTCGCGCCAGGCCACGGCCTCGCGCGTGTAGCCGCCGAGCATCAGCGCGTACAGCGTGAACGATGCGTCGCGCAGCCAGGCGAACCTGTAGTCCCAGTTGCGCACTCCGCCGAGTCGCTCAGGCAGCGACGTGGTGGCCGCCGCGATGATGGCGCCGGTGGGCGCGTACGAGAGCGCCTTCAGCGTGATCAGCGAGCGGATCACCGGCTCGCGCCACTCACCCTCGAAGGGGCACCGCGAGCTCCAGCCCTCCCACCACGACAGCGACTCGGCCAGCGCGTGCTCGGGCTCGGGGCCCGCGGGCGCCGGAAGGTGGGATTCGTGGTGGTTGAGGGTCATGCCGATGCGCTGGCCCGGCTTCACCGTGAAGCGGGCCACCATGTCGCCCTCGATGCGGCCGTGGTGCACCGGCGACACCAGCCGCATGGCCTCGGGCCCGCAGATGAGGTCTGCGCCCTCGGGCAGGTGGCGTACCCACGGGCGGGTGTGGCCGTACTCGAAGCGCGCCGAGACCTCCGACTCCATGGGCACCACGCCCTCAACGCCCTCGACGATGCGCACGATGCACGGCCCGCTGGGCTCGGACGACATGAAGTCGACGAGGCGCACCGTGCCCTCGGCGGCCACCAGGGTGGTCTCGAGCACGAGGGTCTCACCGACGTACCGCCGCGATGACGATCGCACCCTCGACTGCGGGCTGATGCGCCACTCGCCGTTGTCATCGGTGCCCAGCAGCGAGCAGAACACGGCCGGCCCGTCAAACCGCGGCGTGCAGAACCAGTCGATGGCCCCGTCGCGGGCCACCAGCGCACACGTGCGCTTGTCGCCGATCAGCGCGTGGTCCTCAATGGATCGAGCAGGGTTCACGCGCGCCACTATCCCAGATGCACCGGCGTATGCGGCACCATTGCGGTATGGACGTTCATTTCGCGCATGGTCCCGACGACATGCTCACATGGATCGCATCGGACCCCGGTTTCATGCAGCGGGCATCGCACGCGCTGCTGGCGGGCGATCGCACGTGGCTGGTGGACCCCGTGGATCACCCCGACGTGCGCGCCCGCCTGGCATCGCTGCCGCCCGTGGCCGGCGTGCTGCAGCTGCTCGACCGCCACGGGCGCGACTGCGCCGGGATGGCCTGCGACCTCGGCGTGCCCCTGTTGGTTACCCCTCGGCACGCCGTGGACGGCGCCCCGTTCGAGGTGCTGGTGGTGCGCGATTCCCGCGGCTGGCACGAGTCGGCGCTGTGGTGGCCCGATCGGCTGGCGCTGGTGGTGGCCGAGGCCGTGGGCACGCCGCCGTACTTCCGCTCGCGCCCGGATCAGGTGATCGGCCCGCATCCGTTCATGCGCGCGCGCCCGCCCCGGGTGCTCGAGGGATACCCCGCGCATCATGTGCTGATGGGGCATGGGCACCCGGTGCACCGCGATGACGCCGGCGCGCTGGTGGATGCGGCCATCGCGCATGCGCGCGGCAGCACGCCCCGGTGGCTTGCGTCACTGGCCACGGGCTCCGTTCGGCGATCCGACCGGCGGTCGCCTATCGTCACCGGCTGATGAACGGTCAGCCGGCGCCGCCGCCGCCGACGCCGGCCTCCGCGCCCGCGGGGTCGGGACCGTCGCGGCCCGCATGGATCAACAAGCTCATGGACCTTCCGTGGTGGGCCTGGCTCGGCGTGCCCATGGTCGCGTGGCTCGCCTCGCGCCTGTTCGTCACCGGCCTGGGCGTGATCTCCAGCCTGTCATTCGGGCGCGCCGAGATCGGGCTCGACCGGGCCGTGCCCCGGGCGCTCAACCTCTTCGGCTCGTGGGACACCACCTGGTACCTCGACATCGCCCGGCGCGGCTATGCGTTCGACGTCGGCCAGGTGGGCGAGGTCTTCACCAACGTCGCGTTCTTCCCCCTCATGCCGATGATCATGTGGGCGGCGCTCGCCCTGGGGCTGAACCCGTTCTGGGTGTCGATCATCGTGAGCAATGCGATGTTCCTGGTGGCCCTGGTGGCGCTGTTCAACCTCACCAAGGGGCGCTTCGGGCACGAGATGGCCGTGCGCGCCACGTGGGTGCTCGCGCTGGCCCCGCCCGCCGTGGCGGCGTCCATGGCCTACACCGAGGGGGCCGCGCTGGGCCTCGCGGTGCTGGCCGGCTATCTCGCCTGGAAGGGCCATTTCGGCTGGGCGGGCAGCGTGGCGGCGGTCGCAGTGCTCACGCGCCCCACGGGCGTGCTCGCCGTCGTGCCGGTGGTGATGCTGGCGTGGGCGCTCGGGGAGGAAGGCCGGCGCCGCCGCCTGGTGAAGGCCCTGCTGCCCGTGGCCGTGGTGGGCGTGGTATTCCTCGCCTACATGCAGTTCCGGCAGGGAAGCTGGGCGCTGCCGCTGGACGCCCAGGCGGCCTGGGGGCGCGGCCAGCTGGGCGTGGGGCTGCTGTCGCTGCTGCCCGCGAATACCGGGCAGGCGCTCGGCGGGGTCTTGGGCGGCGACCTCATCGGATCACGCGACCTGCTCGGCAAGGAGACCATCTCGCAGCTCACGGGACTGTCGGTGGGTGACTGGTCGGCCGTGGTGCGCGACGTGCTCTTCGGCGTGATCTACGTGTTGCTGCTGGCGCGCCTATGGCGCCGCGAGGGCGGCCTGCGCTCGCCCTGGGTGCTCTACGCGCTCCTCGTGCTGGTGATCCCGCTCTCGAGCGGGTCGGTCACGTCGCTGGCGCGGCTCGGCCTGCTGGCGTACCCCCTGGCCTGGCCGATGGCCGAGTGGCTGGGCGAGGGCGGGCCGGCGCGACGACGCTGGACCGCCGTGGCGGCCCTGGTGTTCATCGCGCTCATGGTGGCCCAACTGGCCAACCAGTCCCCATAGGCCGCGCCGCGCCGGCGCTGCGTGCGCCTATGGCTGCGCCCGATCCTCCTCGAGCACCAGGGTGGGGCGCCCGACGATGAGCGGATCGAGCGCGCCGATGCGCTCGACGTCCTTGCCGGTGTAGGGCATGCGGTGCAGCACGTACCGGAGCGCGTTCAGTCGCGCGCGCTTCTTGCAGTCCGACTTGATGCAGATCCAGGGTGCGTCCTCGGTGTCGGTGTGCAGGAACATTGCCTCCTTGGCGGCCGTGTAGTCGTCCCACTTGTCGAGTGACGCCAGGTCGATGGGGGAGAGCTTCCACTGCTTGAGCGGGTGCTGCTCGCGCTCGGCGAAGCGGCGCTGCTGCTCATCCCTGCTCACCGAGAACCAGAACTTGATCAGGTGGATTCCGCTGCGCACGAGCTGGCCCTCGAACTGCGGGGCCTGGCGCATGAACTCGGCGTACTCCTCATCGGTGCAGAAGCCCATCACGCGCTCCACGCCGGCGCGGTTGTACCAGGAGCGGTCGAACAGCACGATCTCGCCGCGCGTGGGCAGGTGCTCGATGTAGCGCTGGAAGTACCACTGGCCGCGCTCGATGTCGGTGGGCTTCTCGAGCGCCACCACGCGCGCGCCGCGCGGGTTGAGGTGCTCCATGAAGCGCTTGATCGTGCCGCCCTTGCCCGCGGCGTCGCGCCCCTCGAACACGATCACCACGCGCTGGCCGGTGTCCTTCACCCAGGCCTGCAGCTTCAGAAGTTCCACCTGCAAGCGGTACTTCTGCTTCTCGTACGCCTTGCGGCGCATGAGGTTGCGATAGGGGTAGGGCGCGGTGCGCCAGTCGTCCACCAGGTCGTCATCCCCGTGCACCGGGGGCGCGCCGAATACCAGCTCGTCCTGCTCGGCGAGCACGTCGCCCAGGGACTCCAGGTCGTCGGTTGATGTTCCATCGGCAACGGTCCGCAGCCAGTCGGCCACGGCCTGCAGGTCGCCGGGGTGCGCCCCGTGCAGCACGTCGCGCACGGCGTTCACCAACTCGCCACGGGCGCTGTCGACCTCCTCGCCCACCTCGAAGCGCTCGATGCCCTCGGTGGTGAGGTCGCAGGCACGGTCGCCCTTGCTCGCCTTTCGCGCCATGGCCCGACCCTACCGGGCGAGCAGCCCCACCACGTAGTCGAGGCAGGCCACGAGCTGGCGGGCGTCGTCGGGCGAGATCGCCGGGAAGGTGGCCACGCGGATCTGGTTTCGCCCGAGCTTGCGATAGCTGTCGGTGTCCACCACGCCGTTGGCGCGCAGCACCGCGCACACCTGCGTGGCATCCACGCGGTCGTCGAGGTCGATGGTCACCACCACGGGGCTGCGCATCGACGGGTCGGCCACGAACGGCGCCGCCAGCTCGTGCGCCTCAGCCCAGGCATATATGGCCCCCGACGACGCGCGGCAGCGATCCTCGGCCCACGAGAGCCCGCCCTGGTCCATGATCCATTCCACCTGCTGCACGAGCAGGAAGATCGTGGCCAGCGCCGGCGTGTTGTAGGTCTGGTCCTTCACCGAGTTGTCGCGTGCGATGAGCAGGTCGAGCGATGCCGGCGCCCAGCGATCGGCCAGGTCGTCGATGCGCTGCAGCGCGCGGGGCGAGCAGGCCGCCAGCCACAGGCCCCCGTCGCTGGCCAGCGCCTTCTGCGGCGAGAGGTAGTAGACGTCGAACTCGTGCGGGTCCACGGCCATGCCGCCCGCGGCGGAGGTGGCATCCACCAGCACGAGGGCATCCGGGTCGGCGCCCGCGGGGCGCGCCACGGGCATGCACACGCCCGTGGAGGTCTCGTTCTGGGTGAGCGCGTAGACGTCGGCGCCGCCCACGGCCGTTACCTCGGGGTGGCTGCCCGGTTCGGCATCCACCGTGGTGGCCGTGGCCACGTGCGGCGCCTCGGCCATGGCCTGGGCGAACTTCGACGAGAACTCGCCGAACACCGCGTGGTGGCTGTGCTCGCGCACCAGGCGGAACCCCGCGACGTCCCAGAATGCCGTGGCGCCGCCGTTGCCCAGCAGCACCTCGTAGTCGTCCGGCAGGCCCAGAAGCTGCGACAGCCTCGAGCGCGCCCGGCCCACCATCTCCTTCACGGTCTTCTGCCGGTGCGAGGTGCCCATGTACGAGGTGCCCGTCTCGGCGAGGGCCCGCAGGGCCTCAACGCGCACCTTGGACGGCCCGCTGCCGAAGCGCCCATCGGCGGGCAGGTGGTCGAGCGGGATGCGGATATCGGCGGTCTGGTCGGTCATGGGGCGGAACATACATGGGGAGGGGTGGCCCGCGGTCGCGGCGAATATCCCCAAGTGCCCGCACGCACCATCGCCCTCACCGCAGGGGCTCTCGCCCTGATCGCAGTCCCCAGCCTCGCCATCGGCGCCAACGAGGACGTCTCGTTCCAGGCGGCCGGCGTGATGCGCCACGCCATCATCAGCCCGCCCGAGTCGGTGAAGCCCGGCACGCGGCCCCCCGTGGTCATGGTGTTCCCGCGCGAGGGCACCACGGCGCAGGATGCCCTCGACCGCTTCGGCTATTCCATCCACCGCGCGGGCGCGGTGGCGGTCGCCCTCGATGCCCTGCCGTGCGCCTCCCTCGGCAACCAGCAGTGCTGGTACCCCATGCAGGCCGACCGGCGGGCCGCCGACGCCACGGCGGTGGATGAGCTGCTCAACATGCTCGACCGGCGCACCGACATGAACAGCACCCGGCTGGTCACCCTCGGCGAGGCCAGCGGAGCCTCATTTGCCGTCAGCATTACGCTGGGCCTGCCCAGCCGTATTGACGGAGCGCTCGGCGTGTCGGCCTTCGACCCCACCCGCATTGTCATGCTCGACCCGGCCAACCAGCAGGACCTCCTGCCGGTCACGCTCGGCGGCAACTCGAAGATCCGCGCCCAGAAGAACCGCCAGCACATCACGCTCATCCGCGGGTCGGTGGACGCCACCGTTCCGCCCAAGCTCACCATGCAGCTGCGCAACCGCCTGGCCGCGGCGGGCTGGACCAACGACTACATCAAGCTCATCACGGTGCCCAACGCCGCCAACGGCTCGCCCGCGCTTGCCGCACCGCGCCGCATCACCCCTGCGCTGCGCGACCTGATCTTCCACACGCTCGACCTGGATATCCCGCGCGGCCAGGTGGGCCGCCTCGCGGAGCTCGGCTACCTGCCGGCCAACGCCACGCCGGGCAACACGTCCAACTACGCCGTGTCGCAGGCGATCATGGGATTTCAGGGCTGGAACGGCCTCGAGCGCACCGGTACGCCCGATGCCGCCACGCAGAAGCGCCTGGCGGTCGCCGGGCGTCCCCAGCCGAGGAAGTCGGGCGGGGGCAAGTGGCTCGAGGGCTACATCGACCGCCAGGTGGTGCTGCTGGTGCGCAGCGGCCGCGTGGTGCGCGCCATCCACTTCTCGAGCGGCGCCGCGGGCAATACCCCGCGCGGCACCTACTCGATCTACCGCAAGGAAGTGATGAGCTGGTCGCGCCCATTTAGCTCATGGATGCCCTATGCGTCCTACTTCACCGGCGGCTACGCGTTCCACGAGTACCCGGATGTGCCCGGCTACCCGGCCAGCCACGGCTGCGTGCGCATCGCCGCGCCGTTCGCGCCGTATCTGTACGAGTTCGTCACGTACGGCACGCCCGTCCACATGTACTGAACAGGCGGCGCTTCAGGGTGAGCGCGCGCCGCGGTTGCCGGGGATGCGGAATGACGCGATGAGTCCGAGGAAAACGAATGCCGCGGCAACCCAGCCGACCACCTGCACGGCGTCGGCGAACGACTGATCGAGCGCGGGGGCGAGCGGAGCGGTCTTGGGGTCGGTGGCGAGGGCGGGGATCGCCGTGCCCGCGGACGACTTGACCACCTGGGCGATCTGATCGGCCTGCGCGGCGGGCACGCCCTGGGCCTGCACCGACGACGCCACGTGCGACGACACCGCCACTGCCAGGGCCACGCCCAGCACCGCGGTGCCGAGCGCCGACCCCACCTGCCGCAGCGTCGACTGCAGGGCGCTGGCCTGCCCCGACTCGTTGATGGGCACCTCGTCCAGCGCCACGTTGGTGAGTTGCGCGGTGGCGAAGCCCACCCCGAGCCCGTACACGAACAGCGGTGCCACGAACACCCACGGCGATACCCCGGGCGCCACCACGAATGCGAACCACGTGATGCCGGCGATCTCCAGCACCATGCCCAGCTGCACGATGCGGTGACCACCGAGCCTGCGCGACACCGGCGCCGCCGCGCCTCCCGACACCAGCGCGCCCACCGCCAGGGCGAGGATCACCAGACCGGCGCCCAGCGCGCTCATGTCCAGCACGTTCTGCAGGAAGAGCGGGATCACGAAGATCACCCCGAACTCCCCGAGCGACACGATGAGGATCGTCATGCCGCCCCACCGGAAGGTCGGAAGCTTGAACAGCGACAGGTCCACCAGCGTGGCCCGTCCGCGCTTTGTGCGCCACTGCGTCCACCCCACGAACCCCAGCAGAAGCACCACCGATGCGATGAGCGCCCAGGGCACCGGCGAACCGGGCAGCCCCCACCACGACGGGCTGTCGGGCGTGGCCGACCACCAGCCGTAGCGCTCGCCCTCGATGAGCCCGAACACCAGCAGGGCCAGCCCCATCGATATGAGCAGCACGCCCACCCAGTCGCGCAGCCCGGGCGCACCGGGCTCCTTCGACTCGGGCACCAGCAGCAGCGCCCCGGCGATCACGATCAGGCACAGCGGCGGGTTGATCCAGAAGATCAGCCGCCACGAGAAGTCGCTGGTGAGCCACCCGCCCAGCACCGGCCCCACGGCCGCCATGCCGGCGATGGTGGCGCCCCATATGCCGAACGCCGCCGCGCGGTCCTTGCCCTGGAAGTTGGCGTTCACCAGCGACAGGCTCGTGGGCAGCACCATCGCGCCGCCCACCCCCTGCACCGCCCGTGCCGCCAGCAGCAGCCCGGCGCTACCGGCAAGCGCCGCGGCTATTGACCCCAGGCCGAACACCACCACGCCCAGCACGAACAGCCGCCTGCGCCCGAAGCGATCGGCTGTTGCCCCCACGGCGATCAGCAGCGCCGCGAAGAGCAGCGCGTAGATGGAGTTGACCCACTCCGCCTCGCTCAGGTTGAGCGACAGCGCGTCGATGATCTCGGGCAGCGCGACGTTCACGATGGTGCCATCGATCACGATGAGCGACACGCCCAGCGCGAGCACCGGCATGATCAGCCAGCGGCGACGTCCTTCGAGGGAGCGGGGCACGGGGTCACCCTACCCGGCGCATACCGCGAATCCGCGAAACAAAAAAAGAGGGGGTGGGCCCGAAGGCCCACCCCCCACAGGGTGCTTCCGTATCTGAGTTGGACTCAGACGCCCGGGGGCTTCGGGAAGCGCTGACGGCCGGTGTACACGTACGGGGTCGCGAACAGCAGGTCCGCGATGTCCTCGTCGGTACGCTCGATCGTCTGGGTCCAGATGGTGTCGGCACCCGGAATGATGAGGTCGAAGCTGAACGTCATCAGACCGATCATCTCCTTCACCGGCAGCATGGCACCCATGTTGTCGAACGGGGTGGCCTGCAGCGCCCAGGAGCGGATCGCGCCCGCCGAAGCGGTACGGATGCTCTCGGGCTTCAGCTGGAAGCGGTGCTGACCCTCGGTCTCCGGACGGCCCATGGCGGCGGCGGTCGCCTTCGTGACCTCGCTGGGGAGGTACGTCAGGTCCCACTTCGTCGTCTTGAGCGAAGCGTCCGTGATGAGACGGAGGTTCATGCGGCCGTAGTTCGGGTCGCCGTAGAACGCCGGCTTGGCCGAAAGCTCTGCGTCGTCGTAACGGCCCGTCGCGGTGTGAATCAGGTAACCGCGACGCTCCATGGTGAAGTTGAAGTAGTCGTTGCCGAACCCACCGTAGCCGTCGTCCTCCTTGCCACCGTGCTCCTGGGTGACGATGTAGGCGATCTTCTTCGGGAAACCGAAGGGCTCACGGCCGGCGAACACAGCGGCATCCTGCGTGAGGTACATGTACGGGTAGTACCCGCCGTAGTACGTCTTGCCGTCGCCAGCCTTGTGGGAAGCGGCCACCGTCAGGCCGAACTCGCCATACGGGCCGAGACCGGTGTGGAGGTGGTCGACGTACCAGAACTCGATGACATCGTCCTCGAGGTCCAGGCACTTCGGAAGCACGTGCTTCAGGTCGGCCTCAGTCGCACGGTAGAAGAACGCGCTCCAGCGCGAGTTCACGTACGTAAGCGGCACGATGTCGTAGTCGACGAGCGGGTCAGCGACACCCTGGCTGATGATGTCACGCTTGTCGCGGTCGAGCGCCAGCGGCGGCGCGTCGCCCGAGTCGATCCACGGGGTCGACGTAACGTCAACAATCTGTCCCATTGTGAATTTCCTCTCTAAGGACGCTGGCTTACGCGCCGAGGCCGATGGGCTTCGGGAAGCGGTGACGGAGGCCGAAGCGGTAAGGCTTGGCCGCGCCCGCCCACGTGGCGTCGCGGGTGTAGGTCTCGGTCCAGAGGGTCTGGCCGGCCGGGATGATGAGGTCGAACGAGAAGGTCATGAGACCGATCATCTCGCCCACCGGAAGCTCCGCGCCGATGTTGTCGAACGGAGTCGCCTGCTGGAACCACTCGATGTTCTCAGGCGAAGCGGTGCGGATGGACTCCGGCTTCACCTGGAAGCGGTGGCTGCCCTCGGTCTCGGGACGGCCCATGGCGGTCGCGAGGTCCTTGGTCACCAGCGAAGGCAGGTACACGAGCTGCCACTCCGACGAGGAAATGTCGGGAGCGGTAACGACCTTCATGTTCATGCGGCCGTACTCGGTGTTGCCGTAGAAAGCCGGCTTGGCCGAGAGCTCAGCGTCGTTGTACTTACCGATGGCGCTGTGGATCACGTACCCGTTACGGATCATCAGGAAGGAGAACTGGTTGAACTTGTAGTCCTTCCCGTCGTACACGCCGTAACCGTCGTCCGGGTTACCGAAGTGCTCGACGGTACGGATGAAGGCCTCCTTCTTGGGGAAGCCGAGCACGCGACCGGCGTCGATCGCGCTGTCCTGCGTCAGGTACATGTACGGGTAGTAACCCGCGTAGTACGTGTTGCCGTCACCGGCCTTGTGGCTGACAGCCACGGTGAGGCCCCACTCGCCGTACGGGCCGAGCATGGTGTTGCGGTGGTCCACGTACCAGTGCTCGACGATGTCGTCCTCGATGTCCATGCAGTCAGGAACCACACGGCGGAGGCGCTTCTCGTCAGCGCGGTAGAAGAAAGCCGACCAACGCGAGTTGGTGTAGGTCAGCGGCAGAACATCGATGTCCCACACGGGGTCAACGAGGCTGTAGATGAAAGCCGTCTTCTCGTCACGGTCGACGGGCGAAGGCGGAATCTCCCCGGAGTCCATACCGGGGACGTAGGTAACAGCAAACTGGTCAGCCATTAGTGGCGTCCCCCCTTGAGAAAATAGGGTGTTGCATTGATTGGCCCGAACTCCTACCCCGCCCCGGCTCGCCGGGATTGAGGTTGGAAGTCCAGGAAGTGCACGGAGCATATGTCACGAGCGAGGGCCGCGACAAGGCCCTACGAGGCCGTTTCCTGCGCAAGTTTCGCCGCCGAAACATCAGTTGTGACGGGCGATCAGGGGGTCAAACTCACTCGTGACAATGTTTACAAAGTGTGCCGGGAAATGCGTACGCCGTAAGATTACATCGTAAGGGAAATGGTCGGTGAACCTTTCTTCCCGAGCAGCTGCGATCGGAGGAGCGGAGCCCCTGGTGTCGAATGACGCGTGGATGCGCACCCGGGCCCCGAGGCATCGCCCATGACCCCGCCCGGGCGCTCGCCTCGCCTGGCATCGGCGTCGCTGCTCGCGGTGCTCGCGATGGCGGCGTGGGGCTCGGCATACGTGCCCTCGGCGTGGCTCGTCGAGAGCTGGCCACCCCTGCTGGCGGCCGCCGCCCGCATCGGCGTGGGCGGGGTGATCCTGCTCGGTGGGCTGATGATCCTCGGCAAGCCGGTGATGCCCGGGGCCGAATGGGGCGTCATCCTGGTCCTCGCCCTCACACAGTCGGTGATCTTCTACGGCACCACCTTCATCGGCATCGCCGAGGAGGGTGCGGGCACCGCGGCCGTGCTCGCGAACACCGACCCGCTGTTCGTGGCGGCGCTGGCGGCGGTGTTCCTGGGGGAGCGGTTGGGCCCGCGCCAGTGGGCGGGCCTCGTCGTGGGGCTGGTGGGCGCTGTCGCGGTGGTGTGGAAGGGCCCTCTCTGGCCCCCGAGCATCTCGTGGGTCTCACTGCTGGTGGTTATCGGCGCGCTCGGGTGGGCGGTGGGCACGGTCGCGGTGACCGGGCGCATCCGGGCCGGGGCGCGCCCCGTGGCCATCGCGGGATGGCAGATGCTCGTGGGCGGGGCCGTGCTGGCGGTCATCGGCGCCCTGTTCGAGGGCGCACCCGGTTCCACGGGGGGTCGGGAGATCGGGCTCATCCTGCTCGTGGCGCTGGTGGGCAACGCCGTCTCGTTCGCCCTGTTCTACGTCGCGTTGGGTCGCGGGGACGCCGGCAGGGTGTCGGCATGGTTCTTCCTCGTGCCGGTGGTCGGGGTGCTCACGGCGTGGCCGTTGCTCGGCGAGGTGCCGGGTCCTCGCCTGTGGGCGGGCCTGGTGCTGGTGTGCGCGGGGCTCTGGATGGTGTTGGCGCCGTCCCGGCGCTGATAGCCTCGCGCCGTGATCGTGGCGCTGGCCGGGGGCACCGGCGGATCGAAGATGGTCCATGGGCTCGCGTTGGCGCAGGGCCAGCGCGACCTCGCGGCCATCGTGAACACCGGGGATGACGGCGACTTCTTCGGGCTCCTGGTGTGCCCGGACCTCGACATCAACCTCTACTGCCTCGCGGGCGTTGTGGCCGACCGGGGCTGGGGGTACGCCGACGACACCTTCCGCTGCCTCGAGGGCCTCGCCACGTATGGGCGCGAGGCCTGGTTCGGGCTGGGTGACCGCGACCTGGCCACGCACGTGCACCGCACGCTCATGATGCGCGATGGCGCCCGGCTGTCGGATGTGGTGGCCGACCTGCGCAAGAAGCTGGGCGTGGAGGCCCGGGTGCTGCCGATGACCGACGACCCGGTGCGCACCATCATCACCACGCAGTCGGGCGAGCGGCGCTTCCAGGAGTACCTGGTGCGCGACGGCTCGCGGGATGAGATCGAGTCGATCCGCATCGAGGGGCTCGCCGATGCCGCGCCGGCCCCGGGCGTAATCGAGGCCATCCGCGACGCCGACCTGATCGTCATCGCGCCGTCGAGCCCCATCGTCTCGATCGGGACCATCCTCGGGGTGGCCGGCGTGCGAGAGGCCGTTGCCGCGCGGCGGGACCGCGTGATCGGCGTGAGCCCCATCATCGGGGGCGTACCGGTGGAGGGCCCGGCGCACAAGTTCCTGCGCGGCGCGGGCTACGCCGAGTGCTCGGCGCGCCAGATGGCTGAGATCTACGCCGACGTGTGCGGCACCTTCGTGATCGATTCCTCCGACCACGCCGAGGTCGCGGCCATCGAGGAACTGGGCGTGCAGCCGGTGCTCACGGACATCCTCATGCCTGACCGGGCGGCGCGCGAGCGCCTCGCGCGCACGGTGATCGAGACGGCGGGCTGATGGCCGCGCATGACGTGGGCGCCGTGGTGCCCGTGAAGCGGCTGGGCTATGCGCTGGGGCGCCTCGCGCGCACCCTCGACCGCCCCGAGCGCCGCGTGCTGCAGTCGGCGATGCTCGGCGACGTGCTGGCGGCGCTCGCGGGCAGTACCCGACTCGGCGAGATCGTGGTGGTCACGTCCGACCCTCGCGCCGGGGCGGTGGCCGAGAGCGTGGGCGCGCGCACGGTGCCCGATCACGACCCGCCGCAGGGCATAAACGCCGCGGTGTCGCGGGGCATCGACGCGATCGACGCGCACAGCGCGCTCGTGCTGGTGAGCGACCTGCCGCTCATCACCGCTGCCGACGTCGACCACCTCATCGCGGCCGCCCCGGATGGCGATGCCGCGGTGCTGGCCCGGTCGGAGAGCGGCACGGGCACCAACGCGATGCTGCTCACGCCCCCTGATGCCCTCGTGCCGCAGCTGGGGCCGGACTCGCTGATCCATCACTGCGCACAGGCCGCCGCGCTGGGGGTGCCGGTCGAGGTGGTGCATCACCCCGGCATCGCCCTCGACGTGGACACGCCCGAGGACCTCGCCGAGCTCGTCCGCCGCGAGCCCGGTGGCGCGACGGGCCGGGCGCTCGAGCGGCTGGGGATCGCCCGGGGCGCTGCAGGGGCACCCGGGTGAGCGCACGCGGGGGGCTCGGGGCCGCGCCCGGGGACGAAGTGCGCGTGGTGGTGCTCGGGCCCCTGTCCGAGGTGGTGCCGGGCGACGACCTGCCGGCGATGCTCACCGCGGTGGCGCGGGACGCCGGGCTGGCACCGGGCGACGTGCTGGCCGTGGCGCACAAGGTCGTGAGCAAGGCCGAGGGCCGCGTCGTGCGCCTGGGCGACGTCACGCCCGGTGCCGAGGCCCGGCGCCTGTGCGAGGAGACCGGCAAGGACCCCGCGCTGTGCGAGGTGATCCTCGGCGAGAGCCGGAGGGTGGTGCGCCGCCGCCGGGCGCTCCTGGTATGCGAGACGCACCACGGCTTCATCTGCGCGAACGCCGGCGTGGATTCCTCAAACACGCCCGATGGCACGGTGGTGCTGCTGCCGGTCGATCCCGACGCCTCGGCCCGGCGAATCCAGCACGCGCTGTCGCAGGCGGCGGGGGGCCGCGTGGGCGTGGTGATCACCGACACCCACGGGCGGGCGTTCCGCCGGGGACTGGTGAACGTGGCGGTCGGGGTGGCCGGATTCGATCCGGTCATGAATCATCGTGGCGGACGCGACAGGGAGGGCAGGATGCTCGTGGCCACCGACCAGGCACTGGGCGATGAGATCGCCGCCGCCGCAGGGATGCTCATCGGCAAGTCGTCGGGCCGCCCGGCCGCGCTGGTGCGCGGGCTGCTGACCCCCCCTGCGCCGGGCACCTCGCGCGATCTCGTGCGCCGCGAGGACCAGGACGTGTTCCGCGCACCCGTGGATGACGAGGGGGTGGTGATCTAGGTGCCGGTGGGAAGCCAGCGCAATCCGCTGCGGGTGGCCATCATCGGATCGGGCCCGTCCGGCTTCTACGCGGCCGAGCACATCCTGGGTCAGGACGAAATCCGTACGCAGGTGGACATGTTCGACCGGCTGCCCACGCCCTTCGGCCTGGTGCGCGCCGGGGTTGCGCCCGACCACCCCAAGATCAAGTCGGTCACCCGCGTGTACGACAAGGTGGCTGAGCATCCCGACTTCCGGTTTCGCGGCAACGTGGAGTTCGGCACCGACCTGGAATACGAGGACCTGCTCGAGTACTTCCACGCGGTGATCTTCTGCGTGGGCGCCAGGTCGGACCGACGCCTGGGAATTCCGCGGGAGTACCTGCCGGGAAGCCACGGCGCCAGCGACTTCGTGGGCTGGTACAACGCGAGCCCCGACCAGCGCAACCTCACGTTCGACTTCTCGGGCGACAACGTGGTGGTGGTAGGCAACGGCAACGTGGCCATGGACGTCGCGCGGGTGCTCATGCTGCCGCCGGATGAGCTCGTGGCCACCGACATCGGCGGCCACGCGCTGCGCGCGCTTTCCGAGAACAAGGTGCGCCAAGTGACAATCGTGGGTCGCCGCGGCCCTGCCCAGGCGGCGTTCACGTACCGCGAGCTCAAGGAACTGGCCGACCGCGACGACATCGACGTCATCGTCGATCCCGCCGACATGGATCTCGACCCGCACTCGCTGCACGACACCGAGCAGGCGCCCGACCGCGGACGCGACCAGGTGCTCGACCTGCTGCGTGAGCTCGCGCAGCGCCCGGCCCGCGAGCACGACCGGCGCATCGTCTTCCGGTTCCTGGCGTCGCCCGTGGAGATCCTTGGCACGGACCGGGTCGAGGGCGTGGAGGTGGTGCGCAACGAGCTCTACCGCGGCAACAACGGCGACCTGCGCGCCCGCGCCACCGACGAGCGCGAGGTGATCCCCGCCGACATCGTCTTCCGGGCCATCGGGTACCAGGGCGTGGCGCTTCCCGGCGTGCCGTTCGACCCCATCACCGCCACGATCCCCAACGACCGCGGGCGCGTGATCGACCCGCTCACCGGTCAGTCTCGCCCCGGCGAGTACGCGGCCGGATGGATCAAGCGCGGGCCCAACGGCATCATCGGCACCAACAAGCCGGACGCCCAGGAGACCGCGGAGGCACTGCTGGAGGACGTGCGCGATCAGCGCCTGAGGCGCGACGTGCTGCCGGGCCGGGTATTCGAGACCTTTCTCGCCGAGCGGCAGGGCGAGGTGGTGTCGTTCGCCGACTGGAAGTACCTCGATGCCCGCGAGGTGGAGAAGGGCGAGGAGATCGGCCGCCCCCGCCTGAAGTTCGCGCGGGTCGAGAACATGCTGCGAACGCTGCGCGAGCGAGACAAGGCGGGCGGCTGAACCCCGGTGTCAGGCACTTAACCGAAGGCGTTCGGTTAAGTGCCTGACACCGGGGTGGCTCACCGCGGCCTTCTCAGACCGGCGCCTCGATGATGTCGTAGAGGGTGTTGCGGCGGGCGGGCACGCGGCCGTGGGCACGGATGGTGGACTCCAGTTCGTCGGCCGTCACCTCCTCGCCATGCGACGCACCGGACGATCGGCTGATGCTCTCGTTCATGAGCGTGCCGCCCATGTCGTTGCACCCGGCGTGCAGGAGGTTGGCGCCGCCGTCGAGGCCCAGCTTCACCCACGAGGCCTGGATGTTGGGGATGAGGCCGTCGAACGCGATGCGCGCCACCGAGTGGATGAGCACCACCTCGTCCCACGTGGGGCCCGGGCGTGAGCGGCCCTGCAGGAAGATGGGCGACGCCATGTGCACGAAGGGCAGGGGGATGAACTCGGTGAAGCCACCGGTGCGCCGCTGGATCTGCCGAAGCACCTCGTAGTGGTTGGCCCATGAGACCGGTCCGTCGATGTGCCCGCACATGATGGTGCTGGTGGCGCGGATGCCGCTCTCGTGGGCGATGATCATGACCTCGGCCCACTCGGCCGTGCGGATCTTGTCGGGGCAGAGGTGCTCGCGCACCTCGTCGTCGAGGATCTCCGCGGCGGTCCCGGGCAGCGAGCCCAGGCCTGAGGCCTTGAGGCGCTCCAGGTACTCGCGCACCGGCACGCCCAGGGTGTGCGCGCCCTGCCACACCTCGAGCGGGGTGAAGGCATGCACGTGCATGTCCGGCAGGGCGCCCTTGATGTTCTCGAGCACTGATGCGTAGAAGTCGCCGGTGAAGTCGGGGTGGATGCCGCCCACCAGGCACACCTCGGTCGCGCCGCGGTCCCAGGCCTCCTGCGAGCGGGTGACCACCTCGTCGAGGTCCATGCGGTAGGGGGTCTCGCGCGCGTTGTAGCTCTTGGGCCCGCGAGAGAACCCGCAGAAGCCGCAGCGGAAGTAGCACTGGTTGGTGTAGTTGATGTTGCGGTTGACGACGTAGGTGACCTGATCGCCATTGGTGCGCTCGCGCAGCTGGTCGGCCACGTGGGCGATGGCATCCACCTCGGCGCCGCGTGACTCGAACATGCGCACCATCTCGGCCACCGTGGGCGGGGTGCCGGCGAGCGACCGCTCGAGGATGCCCGCCAGGTCGGGCGCCACCTGGTCGAGGTCGGTGGCCTGCGCGGCGTCCATCCACCCGGGATCCGGCCACTCGGAGCTCATGCGGCGGGCGGGCACCGGCGGGTGCATGTCGCGGCCGGGGGCCCACGGGTGACGCGGGCGCGCGGCGCCGCGGCAGTCCACCTGCTGCAGCCAGCACGTGAACAGCGGCATGGCCATCCGGTCGCGCAGCGCCTCGATGGGCGTGCCCAGCGGCAGGGCGGTGCGCTCCACCAGCACCTCGGGGAGGATCGCGTCGCGCAGCGCGGCCACCTGGTCGTCGTCCCAGTCGTGCACCACCACGTCGCGCGCCCCGGCGCGCACGGCGCCCACGGCCTCGTCGATGTCATGTGCCACCACCGACACCCGGGCATCGCATGCCGGCAGGCCCGCGATGTCCACTGCCTCGGCGAGGCGACCTGGCGTGGTGCGCAGGAACGCCGCATCTGATCTGACAAGGCCATCCAGCACGTCGGCGCGCGCGCCCTCGTGCAGCACGGTGATGCGGATGCCGTCCACGCCGTCGTCGTGCAGCGCGATGGCCTGGTCCCACGCGGTGACGAACGTCGCGCAGCCGCGGTCGGGGTCGCCCAGCGACACCGGGAGGATTCGCGCCGAGGTGGCCTCGCCGATCGCGGCCTCGTCCCAGGCCGCCGACTCGCGGGCGGTGCCGCCGTCGGATCGGTCGTGGCCCAGTCGCAGGAGGGTGACGCGGTCCATCAGGCGGTGGCCTCCTGCAGCACATCCTCACGCGGGTAGCCGGCGTCGTCGGCCAGGGCGCGCACGTAGGGCAGCACGCCCGGGTCGACCCACTCGGGGTCGAGCGCGTACTCGGGATACACCGTGAGCCGCTCGCGCAGCGGGTAGCCGGACTCATCGCACATGCCGGCCATCAGCGCGAGGTCGGGCCACGGGCGCTCGGGGTTGATGAAGTCGGGAGTGACCGGCGACACCCCGCCCCAGTCGTTGATGCCCGTGAGCAGCAGCGGGCCGTAGTCGGCCGAGAGGTTGGGCGGCGCCTGGATGTTCATGTCGGGGCCCAGCACCAGTCGCGCGATCGCGCAGGTGGTCATGAGGTCGATGAGCCCGGGCTCGCCGGCATCGGCCATGGGGGTCTCGGGCTTGGCCCGGAAGTTCTGGACGATGACCTCCTGGATGTGCCCGTACTCGTCATGCAGGTCGCGGATGGCCAGCAGGGCGTCCACGCGCTCGTCCTCGGTCTCGCCCAGCCCGATGAGGATTCCCGTGGTGAAGGGGATGCGCAGCTCCCCTGCGCGGCGGATCATCGCCAGGCGCGTGCGCGGCTTCTTGTCGGGTGCGTGCTCATGTGGGCCGCCGGGGGCGCACAGCCTCTCGCTGGTGCTCTCGAGCATGATCCCCTGGCTCGGCGACACCTCGCGCAGCTCCCGTAGTTCGCGCTCGCTCATGATGCCGGCGTTGGGGTGGGGGAGCAGGTCGTACTCCTCCATCACCATGCGGCACATGGCCACCAGGTACGACTGCGTGCTCTCGTGCCCGAAGCCGCGCAGGATGTCGCGGTACCGGGGCCACCGCACCTCGGGCCTGTCGCCGATGCAGAAGAGGGCCTCCTTGCACCCGAGGTCGCGGGCCTGCTCGGCCATGGCGCGCACCTCGTCGGGAGAGAGCGTCTTGGCGCGCGGGCTGTCCTCGTCCACCGCGAACGTGCAGTACGAGCAGACATCGCGGCAGAGGTTGGTGAGCGGGATGAACACCTTGCGCGAGTAGGTGACGATGGGCGGGCGCGTGAGGTCGCGCATGTGCGCCGCCGCCGCCCACAGCGCCGGGTGCTCCGCGCCGCGGGCACCCGCCAGCGCCAGCGAGTCGGCCCGCGTGAGCCGATCGCCCGACAGGGCCTTCTCCACGGCCGCGCGCCGGGCGGGCGCGAGGCCAGTGAGGAGGACCTCGTTCACCGGCCGGTCCCGCCGGTGGTGGCCTTGCGGCCGCCGGTGGATCCCGTGGTGGCCGACGTCATGCGCGGTGCCGGCTTCTTCGCCGCCGGCTTCTTCGCCGCGGGCCTCTTGGCAGCGGGCTTCTTGGCCGTGGTCGCCTTGCTCGCCGAGGCCGCCGCGCCCTTCGTGGCCGCGGGCTTCTTGGCGCCGGCCTGCTTGGCGGCCTCCTTTTTGGCCTGCGCGATCGACGGCGTGGCCGGGTCGGGGCCCTCGCCCTCGCGGAACTTGCGCCAGTCAGCCGGGCGCTTCTCCTGGAATGACGCGATGCCCTCCTTGGGCTCCGGGCCATACACGTGGTTGAGCGCCACGAGCTCCAGGCCGTGCTGCACCGACGTGTAGAGGGCGTCGGTTGCGGTGTTCATGGCGATCTTCGCCAGGCGCAGGCCCTGCGGGCTCTTGCGCAGGATCTCGTCGCACCACTCATCCACCAGGTCGTCGAGCTGGTCGTCGGGCACCACCTTGTTGACCAGGCCCATGTCCATGGCCTCATAGGCGTCGTACTGGCGCACGAGGAAGAGGATCTCGCGGGCCTTCTTCTCGCCCACGACCGCCGGCATGAGCTGGCACCCCCACCACAGCGGGGCCGAGCCGATCTTGGGGCCGGCTTGGCCGAAGCGCCCCGACTCACCCGAGAGGGTGAGGTCGCACATGACGTTGAGCTCGTTGCCGCCACCGATGCAGTATCCGCGCACCCTGGCGATGACGGGCTTGCCGTTGTTGCGGATCGCGTTGGCCACGCGGTGGCTGAGGGTGTGCAGGTGGCGCTTCTCGGCGGCCGTGCGGGTGGGGTCGGCCACGTCGCCGCCGACGCAGAATGCCCGCTCGCCGGCGCCGGTGAGGATCACCACGCCCACCGACTCGTCATCGGCGGCACGCTCCAGCGCATCGCCCATCTCGATGATGGTCTTCATGCGAAAGGCGTTGAGGCGCTCCGGGCGGTTGATGGTGACGGTCGCCCGGCCGCCGCCGCTCTCATAGATGATGTCTTCGTAGGCCACGCCTGATGCCCCCTTGGTGATGACGGTCCACAAAGCGTACCGGGGGCGCGCGGCCCGGGCGCGCGAACCCTCCGACGCCGTCGCAACGGTGTCTCGCGATGCGATACGCATTCGGTTGCTGCGCGCTCCCACCTTGCCGCGCGCGAACTGCACTGATACACATGCCGCCTTCGTCGCATCCGTCACAAGACGGCGTTTCGCAGACTGAGACATGGCAACCACAGAGCAGACCGACACCTCAACGTCGACCAGCCGGTACCGCATTCAGGCCGTCGAGCGCGTGGGCGCCATCCTCGAGGTGTTCACCACCGAGCAGCCGGAGCTCGGCGTCACCGAGATCGCCGAGCGCACGGGGCTGCACAAGAGCACCGCCCACCGCTTCCTGGTGAACCTCGAGGCCGTCGGGCTGCTCGAGCGCGACCCCCAGAACCAGCGGTACCGCCTGGGCCTGCGCATGTTCGAGATGGGCGGCATCGTGCTCGGGCAGATGAGCCTTTGGGATGAGGCCCTGCCGTACCTCGAGGGGCTCGTGACCGACTCGGGCGAGACCGGTCACCTCGCGGTGCTCGAGCGCGGCGAGGCCATCTACATCGAGAAGGTCGAGGCGCGGCGCGCCCTGCGTATCCCGTCGGCCATGGGCCGCGGATACCCGGCGCACGCCACCAGCCTCGGAAAGGTCCTCCTCTCCGATCTCGGCGAGGATGAGGTGCGCGAGATCATGGACGCGCACGGGATGGCGTCGTACACCCGTACGACGACCACCGACGTCGACCGCCTGCTGGCCGAACTCGCGGACATCCGCGAGCAGGGCTTCGCGGTGGACGACGAGGAGTACGACGAGGGCCTCCGCTGCGTCGGGGCCCCGATCCGCGATCACACCGGCCGCGTCGTCGCCGCTCTCGGCATCGGCGGGCCCGTGACCCGGGTCACCCCTGAGCGCGTGGATGAACTCGCGCGCCTCGTCATCAACGCCGCAGACGGACTCTCACGTCGCCTCGGCGCATCGCAGTCCGGTGCCTACACGCGTGCAGCACGGCGCGTGCGGGCCACCGCTGATTCCACCCCGCGGCCGAGCGCCGCTGTCCGCGCGACCCGATGACCGGGCGCGTCAGTGATCCGAAAGGAGCAGTACCCGAATGAGCAGCGACGTGATGAAGGACATCCGCGACGCGCTTTCGAGCCGCACCCAGCACTTCGTGCTGCCGAAGCAGTGGGCGTCGATGCGAAAGGCGGAGGCCCTCGAGAAGGAGACCGGCAAGCGGATCCTCCACTTCGAGAAGGGTGACTTCCAGGGCGACGAGTTCTACCCGGCGCCGCACATCTACGAGGCCGCCGCCAAGGCCGTGCATGACGGCCACGTGCGCTACGTGCCGGGCCCGGGTCTTCCCGAGCTGCGCGACGCCATCGCCGAGGAGATGACCTCTCGTGGTCGTCCCACCAAGCGTGAGGAGGTGCTCGTGACCATGGGCGCCAAGCACGCGCTCACGCAGTCGCTGCTGACCATCGTGGACCATGGCGACGAGGTGATCTTCCCGAACCCCGGCTACCCGCCTGATGAGTTCTGGATCACCTACGCCGGCGGCAAGGTGGTGTACGCGCCGCTCGTGGAGCCGGACTTCGCGTTTGACCTCGACTCGCTTCGCGCGCTCATCACGCCGAAGACCAAGATGCTCATCATCAACACCCCGCAGCGCCCGAACGGCATGATCGTGCGCCAGCTGGATGAGATCGCGGAGATCTGCAAGGAGCACGGCATCGTCGTGCTCACCGACGAGATCTTCTCGCATATGGTCTACGAGCCCCAGGTGCACGAGTCGATCTCGTACGTGAAGGACTTCAAGGACCAGTCCATCGTGGTGGACACCTTCTCGAAGACCTACATCATGACCGGCTTCCGCATCGGCTGGTGCGTGGCCAACGCCGAGCTCATCACGGCGATGGACATCTTCCAGCAGAACTCGGTCACCAACGTGCCCGCGTTCGTGCAGCTCGCGGGCCTCGCGGCCATGACCGGTCCGCAGGAGCACGTGCTGCAGCAGACCGCTCGCCTGAAGGCCAAGCGCGACTTCGTCGTCGAGGCCTTCAACAAGATCGACGGCATCGAGTGCCTCACGCCCGACGGCTCGTTCTACGTCTTCCCCGACATCCGCGGCACGGGCATGACCGCCCAGCAGTTCGCCGACTACCTGGTCGAGGATCACGGCGTGGGCGTGGTCGCCGGTAACGCCTTCGGTGACCGTGGCGAGGGCCACATCCGCTTCACCTACGCGGCCCCCGACGAGATCCTCGCGGAGGGCACGGACCGCATCGCCAAGGCTGTCGAGGCGCTGTAGTTCCTGCCCACGCGCGGTGATGCAGTGCGAGAGGGCCCCGGGAATCCGGGGCCCTCTTCGTTCGCGGCGCCGGGCGGCCATGCCGTGCAGTGCGCTGAACTCCCGCCCGCCGGCGCGCGGGTCGGGTTATGCTCCCCGCCGGCGTGCCGTCCGTCCGTGGGGCGCCGCAAACGATTTCCGAGGAGTTCCTGTGGCTGAGCGTCTTTTCTGGGAGGAGCTGGAGGCCGGCGACACCGCCGAGTCGCTGCGTCGTACCGTCACCGAGGCCGACGTCGTCAACTTCTGCGGCGTGTCCGGCGACTTCAACTGGTTCCACATCGATGACGTCGGTGCCCAAGACTCCGTGTTCGGCCAGCGCGTCGCGCACGGCATGCTGGTCACCTCCATCGCCACCGGCCTGCAGGTGGAGAAGATGGAGCCGAAGATCGCCACCGCCGCGTTCGTCGGGCTCGACTCGTGGCAGTTCCGCGCACCGGTCTTCATCGGCGACACCATCCGGGTGAAGCGCACCATCGGCGAGAAGGCCGAGAACGAGAAGAACCCGAAGGCCGGCTGGTGCAAGTACGAGATCGAGGTCCTCAACCAGGAGGACAAGGTCGTGCAGCGCGGCGTCTGGAACATGCTGATCCAGCGCAACGGCTAGGTATCGCATCGGGGTCGAATCCCCCGAATTGATCTGACTCAGGGGCGGCCTTCGGGGCGCCCCTGACGTTTCTGGCAGGGGTGGCACCGGGGCGCGTCGAACCTGACAGCATGGCCACCACCTCTTGTTCCCTGACCGTCGCCGAGGCCGCCGGGGCGCTGGGCGTATCCCAGCGCACCGTGTGGCGCTACCTGAGATCGGGCCGCCTGCACGGCGAGACGATCGGACCCGTCGGGCAGCAGCGCACCCTCATCGACGCCTCGGGCATCGAGGCGATCCAGTCGGGTCGTGGCGGGGAGGAGACCGCGGCGCTGCAGGCCGAGGTGGACCGCCTCTCGGACGAACTGGCGGCCCTCCGCGCGGAGCGCGACCAGCTGCGCACCGCG
>VGCE01000008.1 GCA_016870155.1 Actinomycetota bacterium
TGGCCGAGGTGGCGCTCGCCTCCATCAGGAAGTCCGGCAGGCGATCGCCGGGCTTGGCGTGCGCGCCCGTTGCCCCGATGAGCAGCCCTGCGGCCACGGTGAGCGAGGCGAGGAGCCCCGCGATGCGTGAGCGGGGCCTGGGGGCGTGACTGGGAGGCGGTGTCATGACTCCACCATACAGGGACACCCCGGCCCATGTGCCTGCGGGAAAGGGCAGCATCGGCGCCCTATGGCGACCGGCCGTGCGGTGCCCTACCCTGAGGGCTCCACGGCGACCTGGCGAAGTGGGAACGCATCGGTCTGCAAAACCGACATGAACCGGTTCGATTCCGGTGGTCGCCTCTGTACTTCACCGACACCGTGTTGCTCGCCTTGCCGGTGGCCTTGGGCGTGAGCGGCGACACGGTGGCCGCGCCCTTGGGGAACGGCTCCGGCACGGTCACTGAGATGGTGCGGGTGGTGCCGGGGCGTACGCTGACCTTCCACAGCTGCGCCACGGTGCCCCTGCGCGAGATGCTGACGCGCGACTGATCCGCTGCCGATCGGCTGGCCCGTGAGGTGACCGAGAGCTTCTTGCCGCGGGTGGCCGACGTGTCGCGGTAGCCGCTGACCATGCTGGCCGTGGGCGCGGGGATCGGCGCGCCACCGGGCATGGCGAGCACGCCGACGTTGCCAGTGGCGCCGTCGGTGAACCAGAGGTTCCCGTCGGGCCGATCGCGACGCTGTTGGTCCCTGCGTTGCCGCGCTTCGCCACGACCGTGTCGGACGTCAGGGTGCCCGCCGGGCTGATGCGCAGGATGCCGTTCGGCGCGCTGGTCCAGGCGTTGCCGTCCTGGGCGGAGAGGATCGTGCAATCGAGTATGCAACCGGTCCCCGGCAGCGAAGCCACGGTGGTCATCACGCCCGTGAGCTGAATGGCCACCACCGAGCTCGCGCTACCCGGGCCCATGGGATCCTGCGGCGGCACGGTGGCCCACATCACGCCGGTGGGGCCGATGGTGAGCGCCCGGGCGCCCACGCTCCAGCCGGGCTTCGCGCCCGAGGGCAGCGGCAGCGGGAAGAACTGCATGGCGCCGGCGGTGGTCATGCGGCCGATCACGCCCGCCCCCCTACTAAAGGGCGGCAAACCAGATCGCTCCGTCCGGCCCGATGGCCGGGGCCACTCCGACGCTGGTGGTGAGCGCGCCCGACGTGAGGGGGTATGACGTGAACGCGCTCCCCGTGGTGGAGCAAATCTTGGCCGTGGCCGCCGTCATACACGGGTCGTTGCTCGCGCCCGCCGTGACGTTGCCGCCGTCCGGCGGGAGCGGATAGGCCGAGTAGGTGCCACCATCGCACGCAGGCCGCCGCCGGGGGAGGCGACGTTCCCGTACGAGTACCCGATGTTCCCGTCCGACCCGCCGGCGATGCTGCCCATGGCCTGGCCTGGCCGGGTCCGGGCGGGTACTCCACCGATGATCCGGAGTCGGGGTTGGCGGCGGAGCTGGCGGTGGTGGCCGCGCCGAGTGCGGCGATGACGGCGCCGGCGGCGATGAGGGCCCGGGTGCGCATGAGGGGATCCTGTGGGCGAATGCAACTCGGGAAAGTCAGCAGGCGGGCTGGTCGGCACCCGCGAGCAGCCAGCAGGCCACCGCCGCTGCGGCAGCCACGTTGAGGGAGTCCACGCCGGAGGCCATGGGGATGGTCACGCGGGCGTCGGCCGCCGCGAGCATCTGCTCGCTCAGCCCGGGGCCCTCCGTGCCCAGCGCTAGGGCGACGCAGGCGCCGGACCTATCGGCGAGTGCATCGGGCAGCGGCTGCGCATCGGCTTCCGGCGTGAGGGCCAGCAGGGCGAATCCGTGCGCGCGCAGGTCTGCCACCGGGTTGGCGGTGATGGCCCAGGGGTGCACCAGGGCGGCGCCCATGGAGGTGCGCAGCGCCCTGCGGCCGAAGGGGTCGGCCGACCCGGGCCCGATGAGCGTGGCGTCCACGCCCAGCGCGGTGGCGCTGCGGATGATGGTGCCCACGTTCGAGGGGTTCATCACGCCCTCGAGCACAAGCACGCGATGGGCGGCGGGCAGCACGGCGCCCGGGGCGGGGTCGGGCGGGCGATCGAATGCGCCAAGCATCTCGCGCATGGCGCCGAAGCCCGTGAGCCGCTGGATCTCCTCGGGGTCGAGCGTGAGCACGGGCACGTCGGGCGATGGCAGGGCGCCGCCGTACTCGGTGCTCACCAGCAGCGCCTGCAGGTGATGGCCGGCGTGCAGGCAGCGCTGCACCACCCGCGCGCCCTCGGCCAGCAGCAGGCCTCCCCGGCCGTCGGGCGGTGGCCGCCGCACGCGGCGCTCCTGGCCGCGCAGGCCCGCGAACTTCTGGCGCAGGGCGTCGTCGTGCATACCGGCACCTTATGGCGGTAAGGTCATGGCATGTCGGCGCACGCGATGACTCCCGAGCGGGCGGCGCCCAACCTGCGCAAGTGGAACGTCGCGCTGGCCATCCTGCATGCGGCGCAGGGCGTGGCGATCCTGCTGCTGTCCAACGGGTTCTCGCTGGGCATCACGATCCCTTACATGACGGGCCCGCCGGGCAGCCCCATCCTGGGCGGCGACCCGGTGTGGCAGGTGCCCATCGCCACGTTCGTGGCCATCTTCCTGTTCCTCGCGGCACTCGACCACCTGCTGTGCGCGCTGCCCGGCATCGACCGCTGGTACATCGCCAACCTCGGGCGGGGCACCAATCCGCTGCGCTGGTGGGAGTACTCGGTCAGCGCGTCGCTGATGATCGTGCTTATCGCCCTGGTGAGCGGCATCGACCAGTCCACCGCGCTCATCGCGCTGTTCGGCGCCAACGTCGGGATGATCCTCTTCGGCCTGGCCATGGAGCAGCGCAACCCCGCGGGCACCGAGAAGGTGGACTGGCGTCCATTCGCATACGGGTGCATCACCGGGGCATTCCCGTGGATCGCCATCGGCCTGGTGCTGGTGCGCGCGCAGATCGACGTCGGCGTGCCCGCCGCCATCTGGGCCATCTACATCTCGCTGTTCGTGCTGTTCTTCACCTTCGCGCTCAACATGTGGCTGCACTACGCGCGCAAGGGGCGGTGGGCCAACATCGTCTCGTACGAGAAGACCTACCTGGTGCTCTCGCTTGTGGCGAAGTCACTACTCGCGTGGCAGATCTTCGCCTCGGCCCTGGCCGGATGATCGGCTGGCTCATCGCGAGCAAGGCCGACCCCGAGGCCTACCGCATGCCGGTGATCGTCGCAGCGCTGTTCGTGGTGATCCCCGCGGCGATGGTGCCGGTGATGGGCTTCGGGGCCATCGTCACCGGTTCGCACGGAGCGGGCTGGGCGATGATCGCCGGATTCTTCGCGTCCCTGGGCGCCATCGGCGCCGCGGCAATCGTGGCGGCAATCCCGGCCGCGGCCACCCGCACGCGCCCGCCGGTGCCCGCCCTGCTGGTTGCGGGCGGCACCACCCTGGCGCTGATCGCGGGCATCCTGCTGGTCCCGGTGCTCATGGCCGCGATGGCGAACTGACCGCCCGAACCCCGGTGTCAGGCACTTAACCCAGGGTCACAGATCACGCACGACTCGGTTAAGTGCCTGACACCGGGGTTGGGGGCGTCTGTCACCCTCCGTGTTTCGGCACGTTGCCCCGGGGGTGGGGCATGGCTAGCATTCCCGCGGCAAGCGGACCGTCACGTCCCCGGTGTCCCGAATCTTCCCAGGGGCCTGTCGATTCGCCGCCTGGGCCACGCGCGTCCCGGGTGCAATTTCTCCATGGAGGCACGTTGTCCGCACGGAATTCCGTCGTAGTCCGCCTTGCAGGTGAGTCCGGCGAGGGCGTCATCTCCTGCGGGGACATCCTCACGCAGGCCGCCGCGCGCGGTGGGTACTACACCCAGACGTTCCGCACCTTCCCCGCCGAGATCAAGGGCGGCCCGTGCATGTACCAGTTCCGCCTGAGCGACGAGCCCATCTGGAGCCACGGCAAGGACGTGGACCTGCTCGTGTGCTTCAACCAGGAGGCCTGGGACCTCAACTGGGACTCCCTGGGCCCCGAGGGCGTGATCCTCTACGACTCGATCGAGGTGACGATCCCCGACGAGTACATCGAGCGCGCCCGCCCCGTGCGCATGGATGAGCTGGCCAAGGAGATCGGCGGTTCCACCCGCGCCAAGAACATGGTGGCCGCGGGGGCCATCGCCGCCGTCATCGCCTTCGACACCACTCCCATCGAGGAGTTGGTGCTGCGCCGCTACGCCCACAAGGAGGGCGTCGCCGACGCCAACATCGCCGCCCTTCACGCCGGCGCCATTGAGGCGCACGACCTCAAGGGGCGCTACCCGCTGGTGCCGCCGGTGGAGGTCGAGGAAGACCGCATGCTCATCTCGGGCAACCAGGCCATCGCCGTGGGTGCCGTGGCCGCGGGGGTCAAGTACTTCGCCGGCTACCCCATCACGCCGGCCTCGGACATCCTCGAGTGGCTGTCGGTGCGCCTTCCCCAGGTGGGCGGCCTCACCATCCAGTGCGAGGACGAGATCGCCTCGCTGGCGTCGGTGGTGGGTGCGTCGTACACCGGCGCGAAGGCCATGACGGCCACCTCGGGCCCCGGCATCTCGCTCATGAACGAGCTCATCGGCTACGCCGGCACGGCGGAGATCCCCGTGGTGATCGTGGACGCCCAGCGCGGGGGCCCATCCACCGGCCTTCCCACCAAGACCGAGCAGAGCGACCTCAACCAGGCGCTCTACGGCAGCCACGGCGAGGCTCCCCGCGTGGTGATGGCGCCGGTGTCGGTGGAGGACTGCTTCTACTCCATCGTCGACGCCTTCAACTACGCCGAGGAGTTCCAGGTGCCGGTGCTGCTGCTCACCGACCAGGGCCTGGCCACCCGCCTCGAGGTGATCCACCGCCCCGACCCGGAGAAGCTCAACATCGTCTGTCGCACGACCTCAGCCGGCATCGCCCGCGAGGACTACAAGCGCTACGAGTACACCGACAGCGGCGTGTCGCCCATGGGGCTGCCCGGCGAGCCCGAGGGCATGTACGTGGCCACGGGCATCGAGCACGACGAGTACGGCCACCCGGGCTACACCCCGGAGATCCACCTCGGCATGCAGACCAAGCGCCTCGGCAAGCTCGAGCCCATCCGCGAGACCTCGCGCGTGGCCACCCACGGCGAGGCCCAGCCGGCCGACATCGCGTTCATCGGATTCGGATCCACCTTCGGCCCGGTGCGCGAGGCGGTTGACCGCCTTGCCGAGCAGGGCCTGTCGGTGGGCGCCTTCTACCCGCGCGTGCTCGGGCCGTTTCCGGCCAGCCGCGCGGAGGAGTTCGTCGCCAACGCAAAGCGCATCATCGTCCCCGAGGTGAACTACACCGGGCAGCTCGCCCGCCTGATCAAGGCCGAGACCACCATCAACGAGCTGGAGAGCGTCGCGAAGTGCGACGGACTTCCGTTCACCGCAGAGGCCATCATCGACCTGGCAGCCCAGGAGGTAGCCGCATGAGCACCCGGAAGCCCAACGACTACAAGTCGGAGCTCAAGCCCATCTGGTGCCCCGGGTGCGGCGACTTCGGCGTGCTGGCCTCGCTCTACCGATCCATGGCCGACATGGACCTCGACCCGAGCAGGACGGTGATCGTGTCGGGCATCGGCTGCTCCAGCCGCCTGCCGCACTTCGCCAGCACCTACGGCATCCACACGCTGCACGGCCGTCCGCTGCCGGTGGCCATGGGCGTCAAGCTGGCCAACCCCGACCTCACAGTGATCGCCGTGGGCGGTGACGGCGACGGCTTCGCCATCGGCGCCGGGCACTTCCCGCACGCGTCGCGCCGCAACATCGACGTCACCTACCTGGTGATGGACAACGAGATCTACGGCCTCACCAAGGGCCAGGCCTCGCCCACGTCGCTGTTCGAGCAGAAGGCACCGTCCACGCCGTTCGGCAACCCCGAGGACCCGCTCAACCCGCTGGCCCTGGCCATCGCGGCCGGTGCCTCGTTCGTGGCCCGCGGCGCGTCGTTCAACACCAAGGCGCTCACCGAGCTCATCACCCAGGCGGTGGAGCACAAGGGCTTCTCGTACATCGACGCCATGTCGCCGTGCACCACGTTCAACAACACGCAGGAGTCGTGGAAGGACGCCGTCACCGACGTCGCCCCCGACCACGACCCCACCGACCGCGTGAAGGCCTTCGACCTGGCCCTTCGCGGCGGTTTCTCGCTGGGCATCCTGTACCGCCAAGAGCGCACCACGCAGACCGAGCGCTACCGGGCGATCCTCGAGCAGGCCAAGCCGAGCGACGTCAACGTGATGCTCGACGGCTTCAACGCCCGCAAGGGCGCGGCCATCGGCAAGCCCGCCTAGGGGGTACCGGCCTCCCCGCGCACGCGGGCGTCGGCGTCCAGCGCCGTCTGCTTCATCTCCTCGGTGCGCTGTGCCACGCGCTCGGCCAGCTCGGGGTCGCCCAGGGCCAGGATTCGCGCGGCCAGCAGGCCGGCGTTGGTGGCGTTGTCCACGGCAACCGTGGCCACGGGAACCCCGCGCGGCATCTGCACGATCGACAGCAGGCTGTCCATTCCCGAGAGCGCCGAGGTGCGCACCGGCACGCCGATCACCGGCAGGATGCTCACCGACGCCAGCATGCCCGGCAGGTGCGCGGCGCCACCGGCCCCCGCGATGATCACCTTGATGCCGCGCTGCGCGGCATCCTTGCCGTACTCGATCATCTCCTCGGGTGTGCGGTGCGCGCTGGTCACGCGCACCTCGTGGGGAATGCCCAGTTCGCCCAGCACGTCCAGGGCGGACTGCATCACGGGCAGGTCGCTGTCCGACCCCATCACCACGCCCACGGTGGGCTGCTCGCTCACAGCCGCACCATCGAGGCGGCGAGGCGCGCGGTCTCCAAGGCGTCCTCGGGGCTTGATCCCAGGGCAGTCACGTGCCCCATCTTACGGCGCACGCGCACCTCGGCCTTGCCGTAGAGATGCACGTGCGCGCCGCCCACGGCCGCGGCCTCGGCGATGTCGGGGTCGCTGGGCCCGTCGCGTTCGCCAAGGAGGTTCACCAGCGCCGCCCCGGGCGCGATGAGCTCGGTGGGGCCGAGCGGCAGGCCGAGGATGCCCCGCAGGTGGTTCTCGAACTGCGAGGTGACGCAGCCCTCGATGGTGTGATGGCCCGAGTTGTGGGGACGGGGCGCCAGCTCGTTGATGAGTATCCGCTCGTCCTCGGTATGGAACATCTCCACGCCGGTCACGCCCGCGCCGCCCGCGGCCTCCGCCGCCGCGCGGGCCACGCGCTTGGCCTCGTGGCTCACGCCGGGGTCCACGGGAGCGGGGCAGAGCAGCTCGCGCAGCACGTGGTCGAGCTGGCGGGTCTCCACCACGGGATACACCGCATCGCCGCCGCCGTGCCGGCGCGCCACCATCACCGCGAGCTCGCGCTGGAACCGCACGAACTCCTCCACCAGCACCCCGCCGCCGCGCTCGGCCAGGCCGGGGTAGGCCGCCAGCGCGTCGCCCAAGTCCGCGCAGAGCGCGTTGCCGTAGCCGTCGTAGCCCAGGTGACGTGACTTCAGCATGAGCGGCCAGCCCAGGTCACGACCGATGGCCTCGAGGTCGTCGGCCGCGTCGGGCACCGCGAATGCCGGCACCGGCAGCCCCTCGTCCGCCAGTCGCTGCTTCTGCAGCGCCTTGTCCTGCACCACGCGCATCCGGGCGGGGTGGGGGCGCACGGGCGTGCCGGAATCCTCCACGGCCATCAGGAACTCGGCATCCACGAACTCGTTCTCGAGCGTGAGCACGCCGACCTCGCGCCCGATGCGCATGAGCGCCTCGGGGTCCTTCCAGTCGCCCCCCACCACGCCGGCGGCCATGGGCGTGGCCGGCTCGCCGGGCTGGCCCAGCACCGCCACGCGAATTCCGAGCGGCCACGCCGCCAGCACGGTCATCTGCGCGAGCTGCCCGGCTCCGGCGATGCCGACGTCGTATGCGGGGGCGCCCTCGCTCACGCGCGGCACCGTACCAGCGGCCGTCCGGGGCCTCCGGTACTCATTCGGGCGTTCCCGACGCGAGGTGGCGCATGGACCCGACAAAGCAGATCCAGATCTCGATGGTGGTGGTGGCCGTCCTCGGCGTGATCCTGGGCTTCGTGCTGGGCGGCTGGCTGTGGGCCCTGGTGGGCCTGGTGGCCGGATGGCTGCTCGGCGCCGCCCTCGGGGCCATCTGGGTGCGCCGCTAGCCCCTGGGGCCCGCCGGGCCCCTGCTAACGTCCGGCGCCCGAGGGCGTTTAGCTCAGTTGGGAGAGCACCAGCTCGACAAGCTGGGGGTCACTGGTTCGAGCCCAGTAACGCCCATCCTCGGGGAAAGGTCCGCTTATGCGGGCCTTTCTTCGTTTGGCACCTCCCTCGATTTGGGCCCCACCCCGACTGACCAACTGCGTGGTTTCGGCGCCTGCGGAGTGGGTGATGGGTACGGAGTGGGTGATGGGTACTGTCCAGCCATGAACTCCTCCACTCGCCGCCAGTTCCTCCAGTACGCCGTCGGTTCGACGGCAGCGGTGATCCTCAGCCCCTACCTGGACCGCTTGTCGGCTGCCGCGCCGCGCGGGCGCGTGTCCGATGCCGAGGCCGCTGCCCGACGCGTGCTCGAGATGGCGCGTCGCTCGGTGTACTTCGGCAGTCGCGGGGTCGGGGGCCTGATCATGGACAACCGCACCGGAAGGGTCATCGCCGAGGGAAGGAACACCCGCTACCGGAGGGTCAACGCCTCCGTTGCCTCGATCGCCGACGAGGTCCTCACATGGGACTACACCGCCCATGGTGAGACGGGCCTGACCAAGTGGTACTTCGCCAATCGCAGGCGACTGCGCCTGCCGCCTCCGGCCGGGCTGACCATCGTCACCACCCTCGACCCCTGCGCCATGTGCACCGGGTCGATCCTGACGGCGGGCTTCAGCGTGGCCACCGTGGCCCTCGACCCGACCGGCGGCATGAACCTCGGCGGGGATAACGCCTACGTGACGCTCCCCGCCGGCTTGCGCGCGGAGGCGCAGGGACGATCAGGCCTGTACGCGATCGACGGCCAGCGGGCGTATGTGGGCCCGGCGGGCATTCCGCTGCGGCAGACGAGCGTGTCCGGCGCGACCGGTGATGCATGCTCGTCGATCTTCTTCAACGCCCCGTCCCGCGACCTCAACCCGTGGGATGACATCCCGGTGTCGCGCCTCGTGGACCCGCGCTCGCTTCCGGCGCGCAGTCCCGCCCTTCGTGCCATGCGCCGGGCCTGGCCGCACGCGTTCGCGCTGCGGCTGGCCAACCCGCGCGAACCCACGCCAGAGCTCCACCGGTTCCTGACGCGCCTCAGCAGGCAGACCCCGGGCTCGCGAAACGCCGTGGCGTTCATCGACCCCTTCGGGAACCTGCTCGCGGCGTCTGCGGACACGCCCACGGTGAGCCCGATCGCGACCGCGTTCATGAACACGACGGAGTCGTACGCACGAACGCGATACGCCCTCTTCAACGACCCGGACACCCACCAGGGCGCGCGGCGTTCGCTGACCGAGCCGAGCCACGGCATCTTCGTGTGGCTCCACGCCCCGTCGCCCGGCCTCGCCACCACCATCAAGGACCTTGG
Source organism: Actinomycetota bacterium (assembly GCA_016870155.1). GTDB lineage: Bacteria > Actinomycetota > Thermoleophilia > Miltoncostaeales > Miltoncostaeaceae > SYFI01. The sequence goes on from VGCE01000008.1 coordinate 9,620, forward strand.
CGCCTACGGGTCGTCGGTAGGGGGTCGCACTCCCGGGTCGTTCCAGCACTTCGAGTTGCCGCGCGAGGGATCCATCACCCAGCTGCGCGACCAGATCTCCCACCTGCCCCCGTACTACACCCAGAAGGTCGACATACAGCCCGTGCAGGTCGGCACCCGGTCGGCGATGGCCGCCGCGCACGACACCCGGGACGACGAGCGCACGCCCTACCCCGCGTACCCCTAGTACTCGTCGGGTGCGACCCTCACCCCCGTGATCTGGGCCAATACCACCTGCCCCAGCGGCATCGTGACCAACACCGGCTGCTGACTGGCTGACCCACACCCAAGGACTCGCGATGCCTCTTCGCACCACCGCCATCCTCATCACCGCCGCCGCTGCCACGTCAGTCGCCCTGCTCGCAGGATGCGGAGGCAGCGCGTCTGAGGCGACCACGTCCACGGCGACGTCCACGACCGCCGTACGCAAGGCGGCGCCGCGGGCGGCGAGCAGGCCGGCGTGCCTCCCGAGCTGCGCGAACGCAGACCTCCGCGGCGTGACCCTGTCACTTTCTAGCCTCGCCAGGCTCGACTTCTCAGGGGCGGATCTCAGCGACGCAAGACTCACCCCTGCGTTCCTCCGCGATACGAATTTCACGGGCGCCAACCTCTCCCGCGCGCTTGTGGTTGACGGGCAGTTCCAGATGGTGAACTTCGAAGGCGCGAACCTCACGGGCGCGACCTTCGGGGGGATGCTCGGTCTCGGCGTGAACTTCACCGACGCGAACCTCACCGACGCGATGTTCATCCGCGTGCTGGCCGGTAAGGTGAATTTCACCGGCGCGAACCTCACTGGCGCGCGCTTACGGGATACGACCTTCACCAGTTCGACCTTTTCCAACACCACCTGTCCCGACGGCAGCGTTACCAATACCGGCTGCTGGCCGCGGTGACCCCCCAAGGAGCCTCCCATGCGCCGCCTTCCCATCATCCTCACTGCCGCCGCCCTGGCGCTGCCCGCGGCCGCCGCAGCGTCGCCCGTCACGATCGGCACCGGTTCGAGGACCTGCGTCCTCAAGCCGAGTGCCGACTGCAGCAAGGTCACGTCCACGGCGCGCGTGGTGTTCTCGGGCAACCTCAAGGGCGCGAACTTCGCCGGGGCCACCCTGCGAAACGCCAACTTCCGGGGCGCGAACATCCGGGGGTCGAACTTCCGCCGGGCGCGGCTCGCCAACGTGAACCTGTCCAACGCAAACCTGACGGGCGCCAACTTCAGCGGGGTCAACCTCACCTCCACGCGGCTGAGGGGCAACCTCACGCGCGCCAACCTGTCGGGGGCGAACCTGGCCGGGGTCGACCTCACCAGCACCTCGCTCGACGGCGCCAACCTCGCGCGCGCCAACCTCACGGGCACGCAGCTCACCGGTGCGGTCGCGTCGGGCGCGAACTTCTCGGGCGCCACCATGACCAACGCGATCATGGCCGGGGCCGTCGCGTACGGGGCCAACCTCACCGGGGCCAACCTCTCGGGTGCGAGCCTCACGTCCACCTGCATGAATGCCGCCAACCTGACCGGCGTGAACGCGCAGGGGGCGAACCTGTCGTTCGCGCTGCTCGGCGGGCCCATCCCCGCCACCCGGACCGGCGGCGACTACAACTCCGCCTGCGCCGCCGTCGCGACCACGTACACCGCGGGAGCCAACCTGACGAACGCCAACCTCGTCGGGGCCAACCTGGCCGGCGCGATCGTGGTGGGCGTTGTCTGGACCGGCGCCACCTGCCCCAACGGCACCGTCACCAGCAGCGGGTGCTAGGTGGCTGAGAGGTAAAGCCCGAGCGCCATGCGGAGCCTCGACGCGCGTCGTCCAGCATCTGCGCGAACAACGTCTCAAGGGGGATTCCTGCGGCGGCCGCCATGGTGACGATCACGCTCGCCGGTGCGAATGAGCAGTAGGGCGATGACTCGAGGAACCACGGCACGCCCGCCGGGTCGACCCGGAAGTCGAAGAGCGAGTAGTGACGCGCCCCGAGCGCAGCATGGCAGCGGATCGCGGCATCCCGTACCGGCGCCGTGATCGGGTCGTCCGGGTCGACGATCCACGCGCGCGAGGAGTGCTTGGCCACCAGGTGGATCTCGCCGTCCGCGTCGCGGGCGATCTTGTCCGCGTGGGTCCTGATGGGCGCCGCCGGGTCGAGCGAATACTCCTCGAGGGGGAGGCACACCAGCTCGCCACGACGCACGATGCATCCCGCCCGCACCTCGCGACCCAGCGGGATGAAATCCTCGACCAGCACCTCATCGGCATGTGCGAACGCCTCGTCCAGCGCGTCGGCGAGATCGGCATCCCGGAGGACCACGCCGACACCCAGTGAGTTGTCGGCGTCGACGGGCTTCACCACGAGCGGTGGCGACAGCGACGGCCGCTCGCCCGCGCGCAGCACCTGGCCATCGGGCACCCGAACCCCGGCGGCAGACACGACGGCCTTGGCCCGCGCCTTGTGCACCGCCAGCGCCATGGCGTCGGGCGTCTGGCCGACATAGGGAATGCCCAGTGCATCGATGAGCGACCGGTAGTGCGTCATCCCGGGGACGCAGAACATCTGGGGTACCACGACGTCGGGCTCGAACTGCAGGAGGCGCGCGATCGCCTCGGGCAGGGGAAGAGGCTGCGCGCTGTCGAGGGCCGCCCTGCTCAGGTCATCCGGAAACCGCCAGCGGCCGTCCGGGGCTACATGGGCGATGCGGAACTCGTAGCGCACCGGATCGGCGGTAGCGGCGATGCAGTCCAGGGCGTAGCGGCGGGAGAGATCCTCGAGGAAGTCGCTCACCGGGGAGCCGGTGAGGTGCACGACGCGCACCACGATCAATCTCCGGCCGGCTCGACGAGCTTGCCGATGTTGAAGTCGATCCGCACCCATGCCGCCCGCCGCCGCAGGTTCCCGATGAGCAGCGCCGGGAGGTGCAGGGCATGGGCCATGAGGAACGGCAGGGGGTCCGAGGGGTCGAGGATGGCATCGGTGCCGCGCAGCACGATGCTCAGGCGCTCCCGGGCGTCGCGCGGCGCCGACACCAGCCGCCAGAGCTCGTGGTAGAGCCAGTAGGTGGGCCGGCTGCCGGGCCTGGGGCGGATCACCGGCACGCCATCCTCGAGGTACGCGCGGGCAAGGTCGGGGTGGTCGTGGAACAGCGTGATGGCCGAGTGGGTGCGGGGGTTGCATTCGATCGCGTAGAGCGCGCCGTCGTCGGCCTCGATGAAGTCGAACGACACCTGCCCTGTCAGGTCGAGGGGGAGGCAGAAGCGGGTGACCCAGTCCTCGATCCTGGGCTTGTCGACCATGGCGTAGTTCAACTGGAAGGGTGACGACTCGCAGCAGCAGTAGACCTGCACGCGTCCGCCACGAACCGTGCTGTGGGTGCAGTACTCGGTGCCCGGGATGAACTCCTGCAGCACCCATGGGTTCTCTTCGCTGATGGGCTTCTGCAGCGCGAACCTGTGGGTTTCCTCCGGCGTCGGCCGCGGGAGGGGGGTCAGGTCGAGTCGTTCCACCGGGTCGTACGCGATGCTCTTGAGGATGTACGGGCGCGCGGATCGCGAGAAGTCGAAGGCGAGCACCTCATCGGCCGACGTCACCCGATGCGTGTCGGGCACCGACAGGCCGGCCGCCGCCGCCATGGCCGCGAATTGGTGCTTGTCGTCGAGGCCCGCCAGCAGGCCGGGGTCTGCGTGGATCACCTCGCAGTGGGGGGACAGGATCTCCTTCGCCTGAGCGTCGAAGTAGCTCGCGACCGGGCTGCACACCGGCACGTAGACATCGACGTCCTCCGCGCGCACGATATCGAGCAGGGCCTGGGCATATCCGCTGTCGGTGGGATCCGGCACCACATGGAACGCATCGACGGCACGTGAGAACCGGTGCCCCGTGAAGCGATACCGGGCCGTCTCGACGAGCACCACCCGGTGGCCTGCATCGTGGAACGAGCGGGCCAGCTGCAGCGCCTTGGTCATCTTCCCGCCGCTGACCATGACCGTGCGCCTCGGACCGGGGCGCGGCGGCGCGGATGCCCTGCGGGCACCCCGCAGCGCGGCTGTGGCCGTGAGCGCGAGGTTGACCGGCACCATGGCCGCCATCAGGCCGAGCGCCCCGAGGGTGCGGGCGCCGCCACCGGACCCGCCCGGGCGCCGGTGACTCATGCCCCGTTGCCGGGGCGGGCGATCACCAGGCCCCGGTGCAGGGTGCGGATGCCGTCCACCCCCGAGTGGTCCGCCTTGTGCAGCACGCACCGGTTGTCCCACATGATGACGTCACCCGGCGACCACGCATGCCGGTAGATGTTGTCCTCGGCCGTGCAGTGCAGGTAGAGCGATTCAATGCTCGCCCGGGCGTCCGCGTCGGCCATGCCGCTCACGGTCGCGCATCGCTGGGGGGTCGATATGTAGATCGTGGTGCGACCCGACACCGGATGCCGCTGGAAGACCCGGTGGTCCGCGCGTGACTCGTCGCCGGCGCCGAGGTCCACGCCGGTCGCCACATGGGTGGCGCTGCGTCCATCGAGCGTGGCCTTGAGGTGATCAGGCAGGGTGTCGAAGGCCCGGTACTGATTGGTGAAGAGCGTCTCCCCGCCGCGCTCCGGTAGCACCACCGCGCGCAGCGCCGTGTAGGTAGGCGGTTGCCGCACGTAGCTGGTGTCGGTATGGAACGAACTGCGCGGGGGTTCCGTCCGGCCTTCGTTGCTCACCACGTTGAGGTCGGGATGCCCCTGCACGGGGGTCTCCCCCCGGGTGAAGGTGAGGGTCCCGAAGCGCGCGAGGAACCTCACGAAGCCCGCGTCGTCGATGTCCTGGCCCGTGAAGATGACGACCCCATGATCGGCGAGCACCTCCACGAGGAAGTCCACGGCCCCGGGCGGCAGGTCGTCGAGGTCGAGGCCGCTCACCGTGGCGCCGACAGGCGGGTGGGGCGTCACGTCGATGTCATCCCGCCAGGCCGTCGATGGGTTCGTGGTGGCCATGCCTCAGCCCGCGTCCGTCAGGCGCACGATCGTCACGCCGTCGCGCAGGGGGACCAGCACCTGATCCACCCGGGGGTCATCGGCCACCATCCGGTTGAACTCCCTGATCGCATCACCGGCATCGGACGACCTCCCGGTCACGTACGCGTGCCCCTGCAGGAGCGTGTTGTCCACGCACATCACCCCATGCGGGGCCAGCAGGCCACCGTCGATCACGGCCTCGAAGTAGTCGGCATACCCAGCCTTGTCGGCATCGAGGAAAATGAAGTCGAACGGCGCGCCCTCGGCGGCGAGCCGGCGCAGGGTGTCGGCGGCCGCGCCGACCTCCACCACGATCTTCCCGCCATGCGGGGACCCCGCGAATGCCTGCCGGGCCAGATGCGCGGCGTCCGCGTTGATCTCGCAGGCGACCACGACGCCGTCCTCGGGCAGGGCCTCCGCCATCGCCAGCGCGGAGTACCCGGTGAACATCCCGACCTCGAGGACCCGCCGCGAGCGCGTTATGGCGACGAGCATCTTGAGGAATTGGCCCTCGACATGGCCGGACAGCATCTCGGCCTCGAGCGCGCCCGCGGCTGAGGCCCGACCGGCGGACCAGTCGGTGGCGGCGGTGTGGTGCGCGAGGCTCTTCAGGGCTGGCGACTCCGGCGTGGTGCATTCGGCCGCGTAGGGCTCGAGCCCCGCAGCCAGTTCACCGGCGTCGAGCAGCGCGGACATCAGCGATTGGTCGGTCACGGCCGACCAGTGATCGTCTCCGGCGATGCCCCGCAGCGACGCGGCGAGGATTCCCACCGGCGTCACGGGGCGCAGCGCCCTCGCCCCCGGGTCAACGGCCACCGCGCATCCTCAGCGCCAGCCAAGGGTGCTGGCGGGCACGTACATGTCGCACCCGTCCCCGCCGAGGGGATACCCGGCGCACAGCTCGCGGTGCACCGCAAGGGCACCGAGCAGCTCCTCCATGCTGAGGTCACTCACGAACCGGCACGTGCCGATGGGGTCGGGCATCGCGGCCCGCAGCAGTCCCCCGCGCGTCTTGATGATGGAGGCCGTGGCCTCCTCGAGCAGGTCCGGGGTCATGTACGGGCTGTCGAGTGCCAGTCCCACGCTCGACATAAGCGCCAGGATGCGATCGCGATCCTGCGCGGAGATGTAGCCACGCTCCCCAGCGATCGTCGCAGACAGCGCCATGTCGATCGTGACGGCATGCCCGTGGAAGAGCGGGGGATCCGGCGCGAGCTCGAGGGTCGGGCTCCAGGTGTGGCCGAAGGCGATCACGCGATCGAGGTCGCGCTCATGGAGGTTCGGCACCTCGAGTTCCAGCATCACCCGGATCGCCTCGTAGGTCACCTCATGGCCGACCGCGAGCAGCTCCGGCGTGCCATCGGTGTACCCGAAGCGCGTTTGCACGAGGGCCTCGCCATGCTCCTCCAGGCGTACGAACAGGGCCTCGTCGGCCACGACGGCGATCTTCACCAGCTCTGCGAAGCCGTTTCGCACCTGGTCGATCGGGAGCGTCTTGAGGAACGAGAAGTCGAGGATGACGTCCTTCGACGCGTGGTAGGCGCCGAGGCGGTTCTTGGCCTTGCGGTGGTTCACCGCCACCTTGATCGACACGCTGGCGTCGACCAGGCCGATGAGCGTGGTCGGCACCCGGATGTAGTCGGTGGACCGCCGGTAGGCGGCGCAGGCGAAGCCGGCGATGTCCGTGGTCAGCCCTCCGCCGACGACGAGCACCTGCTCGGTGCGTAGGAGCCCGAACTGATCGAACTCATCGACCACGGCCTCGAGCGTGGTCATCGCCTTGCCGGGCTCGGCGACATCGAGGGTGAACACCGTGAGGTCGATGCCGTGGTGTGCGAAGTACGCGGCGATCTGCGGCCCGTAGAGCTCGTGGACCGCGTCATCGATCACCAGCAGGCAGCGCCCGAACTCCCGGTACGCCGAGGCGATCTCGTCGTTGGCGACCTCGAAGGCGCCGTCGACGTATCGGAGGCGGTAGTCGATTCGCTCGACCGCCGAAACGTGGAAGGCGCGCGGTTCCGCGCGAAATGATCCGATGACTTCGCTCATGCCGGTGCCCTCCCGTTGTTGCGGGCGCCCGCCTCGTGCAGCACGCCCGTATTGATCCGCTCCACCACGATGGCGCCTCCGAAGTCGTGATCCTGTGTATTTGCGTTCGGGAACGCGATGCAGGCGAGGCCCGCTGCCGAGGCGGCCATGACGCCCCCCACGTTGTCCTCGACGGCCACGCACGAGGGCGCGCCCTCGCCGAGAGCCGTGAGGGCGTGCAGGTAGGCATCGGGCGCGGGCTTGGGGCTGTCAACCTGCGACGAGTCGACCACCACGTCGAAGTCATCCCGACCCAGCTGGGGCGCGAGCGCGTCGAGGACCGCCGCGACGTTCCCGGGCGAGGTCGTCGTGACCAGCGCCACGGCGATGCCCGATCGCCTCGCCTCGTCGATGGTCTCCGCAACGCCCGGCCGGGGCGTCAGCTCGCTCGCCCCGAGCAGTTCGTGGAAACGGATGGTCTTGGTCGCGTGCACTGCGGGCGCGTCGACGGTGACGCCGCGCTCCCTGGCGTATGCGGCGACCCTCCCGGTCCCCCCGCTGCTCACGAGGAGCGCCCGGTAGCAATCATGGTCCCACTGCCAGTCGAGACCGTGTTCGGCAAAGGCATCGTTGAAGGCGTGTCGCTGCAGTTCAGACGCGTCCATGACGGTGCCGATAGATCCGAAGAGGATCGCGCGCACGTTGACCTCCTGAAGAGATGGAGAGTGAAGACTGATCATTCTCCCCCCGCACCGCAATGGGGATCCGTAGATGTTGTTACGTCACTCGGCCGGCGCGTGGTCATGCAGGTGCGCCGCTACGATCACGTCGACTGCCCCCCGCACATCTGAGGGGCGCGAATCTCGGCCGGGCCAACCTCACGGGCGCTATCTTCTCAGGCACCATGTGACCCAATGGCACGGTCACGAATAGCGGCTGCTGATCGACTGATACCGATCCGCGCCATCATCACGTCCGACCTCCACGGGAACCTGCCGTCCGATGATGTGCTGCCCGCCGGTGACCTGCTCGTGATCTGCGGCGATATCTGCCCGGACGGGCCCCGGCGTCCGGCAGACCCGCACCTGCAGGCCGAGTGGCTCAATGGCCCTTTCCGCGAATGGCTCACCGCACAGAGCGCGAGGTACTCCGGTGTCGCCGGGATCGCCGGCAACCACGACTTCGGCTTTGAGCGCGGCCTCCAGCCCCGGGACCTGCCCTGGGTCTATTTGGAGGATTCAGGCGAGGAGATTGCAGGACTTCGCGTCTGGGGCTCACCGTGGGTCACGCTGCCCGGGTGGGCGTTCCATCGCCGAGACGAGGATATCGCCCGCGCCCTTGTGCACGCTCCGGCTGGAGAGGTGGACCTGCTCATCACCCATGGCCCACCCCGTGGGATACTCGACTTGTCGTACCGGGGGAAGCCCCGTGGGTCGATGTCCACCATCGCCGAGACCGCGCGCATAGCACCGGTCGTCCATGCCTTCGGGCACATCCACGAGCAGTACGGAACCCGCTCGGTCGACTGCACACTATTCGTGAATGCGAGCTACTGCGACTACCGATACCGTCCGTTGCAGGCACCGATGGTGATCGACATCGACCGCTCCACCAGGACTGCCCAGGTCATCGCGCGCGGCCGGCGATCGGAATGACGGCCCGGGTTCCATTTCGAGCCCAGTAACGCCCACTCGGAGCGGAAAGGCCCGCTTGAGCGGGCCTTTCCTGTTCCCATCGGGCTGCGAGCACTTGGGAAGGCATCACCGAGGCATCACCAGCAATGCGCTCCATGAGCCAAGCGGGCTTCTCCAGGAGGACATGCGAGTAGACGTCAAGGGTAACGGAGGCCTTGCTGTGGCCCGCCTTTCAGGCCACCACGTGCGGGGGGCCAGCCGGCCATCATGCGCAGGCTGATCCACCTGTGGCGCAGCTGGTGCGACGAGTAGTGGGGGACCTCAGCGACCTTGCACGCACGCGACATCACGCTCATCGCCCGGGCCGAGACCTCCATGAGGGTGGTCATGAAGGGCGGCGTCATCTACAAGAGCGCGCTGGCCGGGTAGTACGCCCCGGCCGGTGGGTCAGCGGTACGCCATCAACCAGGTTGAGAAGGACGGCATTCGCGAGTGGCTCGTGAGCGTCGGCGGCGGCCCCTTTGGCCTCATCACGACCATGCCCGGTGGTGCGGCATCGGGTGGCGTGCCCGTGACGGTGTCGTCTGACGGCCGTCCCACCAGTACCACCGTCACGCTGTCTGCAGCCGACTCGCAGGCAGAGGGCCGATCCAGATGCCAGTTGTTGCTAACCTATTGGCCCCCGTCCTCGGAGACCCTCGTTGAACCGTCCACGTCAAGCCCTCTCGGCCCTTGCGCTTGCCGCCGCGGCCGCCGCCGTGGTGTCCGCCCCGGCGTCCGCCGCCATCTGGTCGCCGGTCGGCACCGGCATGAGCGGGCCGGTCTACGACATCGCCACCGATGCGTCGTCCAACGTGTACGCAGGCGGGGAGTTCACCACCGCCGGCGGAACCGCCGCCAACAACATCGCCCAGTGGACGGGGTCCGCGTGGTCCGGGCTGTCGAGCGGCACGAGCGGACCCGTGACTTCCGTGCTGGTGTCGCCGGGCGGGCAGCGGTACGTGGGTGGCTTCTTCGCGACGGCGTCGTTCAACGCGGTGTCCAACATCGCGCAATGGAACGGCCTCTCGTTCCAGCCGCTCACCCAGGGCGTGAACGGCTCCGTGAGGGCCATGGCAGCGAACGCCTCTACCTTCTACGCGGGTGGCGACTTCACCGTGGCCAGCGGCACGGCCACGAACAACATCGGTCGCTGGCAGGCCACGGGATGGTCGTTCCTCGGCGTCAATGCGGCGCTCAACGGCCGCGTGGAGAAGATGGCCTTCGCGCCGAACGGCGACCTCTACGTGGGTGGCCAGTTCACGTCCGCCAACGGCGTTGCCGGAACCGCGCGCATCGCGCGGTGGAACGGCACGCAGTGGCAGTCCGTGGGCGGCGGCATCGACCTGAACATCGGCGCCACGGCCCAGGCCTCCTTCGTGGAGGACATGGTGTTTGACGCCCAGGGAAACCTGTACGTGGGCGGGTTCTTCACGGGGGTCGGGGGCGTCGCCACCCCGTCGGTCGCCATGTGGAACGGCGTGCGCTGGAGCGCCGTCGGCAGCCCCGCTGCCTTTAACAGCACCATCGTGCGCGCCCTGGGCTTCGACTCCACCGGCGCCCTGTACGCCGGCGGCAACTTCAACCAGATCGGCACCACGTTCGCCGCCAATATCGCCCGGTGGGATGGCTCGGCCTGGGTGCAGGTGGGCAGCGGCATGAATGACGACGTCTTCGCGTTGCACACCGATGCCCGGGGTAACCTATGGGCCGGCGGTGAGTTCACCGAGGCCGACGGGGTGAGGGCAAACAGCATCGCCGTGCTCCCGGCCCCGCCCGCCCCGGGCGTGACGCCCCCGACCCCGGCAACCCTGGCAACCCCCGCGCCGTGCGCGAAGACCTTCTACCAGCAGGCCACGCGCAGGTGGAAGAACGCCAAGGCGCCCAACGGTCGCGCGGCGGTGAAGGTGACGTCGCGCATCCGCATCTACCAGGACGTCCTTGCCGCCTGCCGCACCGACCTCACGTTCATCTTCCGCGATGCCCGCACGAAGGCGCGCCTGGCGCAGCTTCGCGGATCGACCCTGGGCTATCGCAAGCTCACCGGGCAGGACTTCTCGGCACCGGTCGTCTCGTGGCCCACCACTCGCGAGATGCGGTTCACGGGCGGCGACACCACGGGCCAAAACCGCCGGAATGCCCGCCTGGTGCTGGTGAGCTACCTCAGGAGAAAGCGCAGCATGCCCGCGCAGCGGAACGTGGAGCTGGTGATCGTGCGCCAGGTTCCGCGTGACGCGTCCCAGGCCGTGTCTGCCGCCAATCCCCTCTTCGCACAGCTCAACGCTTTCGGCACCCGGGTCGGGTGGGCGCAGACCAGCTGAGCGACGCTACGGCGCGATGGTGATGTAGACGGTCATCGCGATGAACACGATGAACACCACCGCCCACTCCCAGAACACCAGCCCGCGCCTGCCTGGTCCGGGGCCGTCACCGGGCTGGTCGTCGTCGGCCACCCTCTACTTCATCCAGATGATCTGGAACCCGGCACTCGTGCCCGTGCCCGTCTTGTAAAAGTCGCGGCCGATCATGTTGGGGTAGCCCTTCACGCGGTAGCCGCTGGGCACGGTGCCATTGGCCACGTATGCCTTCGCAAAGGCGCGCACCTTCGCGCACGGCAGTGGGGTCTGGCCGCGCTTGTTGAACGAGTTGAGCTCGTAGGCGCCCTTCTTGGGCAGCCCGAGCTTTGGCTTTGCCGGGTTCACCTGGAGGTCGCCGCAGTCGAGCGACCTGCCCTGGTCGCTTCCACCCGCGAGGGCCGCGGCCGGGAGAGCGGTGAGCGCGACGACGGCGGCGGCGATTGCGATGGTGGTCCTCATGAGATCTCCTCCGGGGTTCGTCGCGCTGGCTGCGTGGCGAGCCAGTGCGCAGATTGTAGCGGCGGCGTAACATGCGGTGCATGGCGGTCGCGCCCCCGTGGGAGATCGTGAAGGAGCCACCCGAGGCCGTCACCTGGGGGCTGGTGCCGCTGGAGGACGACGACGGCGCGATGCGGCCGATCATGCTCTTGTGCTGGGTGCTGGACGACGCGGGCGGCGCCCTGGTGCAGCCGGTGATCCGCGGCGAGGACGACCCCCTGCCATGGGGGCTTTGCACCCGCATGGCCGATCCCCCGCCCGGTGGGCGGCCCGAGGACGGCATCGCCGCCTACCGCGACCTGGTGCTGCCCATGGTCATCGCCGTCGAGGCGCTGATGGCGCGCGGGCTCTCGCCGGGCGAGGTGGCCGGCAGGGGGGGTGAGGCCTCGTCAATGGCCGCCATGGTGCATGAGGCCCGCCGGGGCATGCGCGATCTGCCCACGGGCTAGCGTGCAGGGCGTGCGCGTGGGCAGGGCGATCGGGCTGGGCGTGGTGGCCGCCGGGGTGGTGGGGGCCGCGGTGCTGGCCAAGACCATGCGCGATGTCCAGGGCCAGGCCGCCGGCGACATCGACTCGTTCCTCGAGCTGCCGCTGGACGAGCGCGCGCGCAGGCCGGTCGTGGCCGTGATGGGCGCCAGCATCGTGCGCGGGCGGGCCAGCGTGGACTTCGTGCGCATGCTGCGCCAGCAGCACCTCGAGCTGGCCTTCGTGAATGGCGGGGTGAACAGTCGGGTGGCCTGGGAGATGCTGCAGGACATGGACCGCGTGATGGCCTGCGATCCCGCCTGGGCGGTGATCCTCGTGGGCACCAACGACGTGCAGGCCACGCTGTCGGACGAGAACCGCGAGACGGTCCGCCGGTCGAAGGGGCTGCCGCAGGCGCCGTCGGCCGAGTGGTTCGGTGAGTGCCTGCAGGCGGTGATCGAGCGCCTGCAGGGCGCGGGCACCATCGTGGGCGTGTGCTCGCTGCCGCCGCTGGGCCAGGACCTCGGCGCCCCGCCCAACGACGCCGTGCGCGGCTTCAACGAGGTCATCCGCGACGTCACCGACGCCACCGGGGCGTCGTATCTGCCCGTGCACGAGCGCATGGCCGCGGTGATCGTGGGCAGCGGCAGGGAGGAGGGGCCGGCGTGGACCGGATCGTGGCGCCCGGGGCTGGAGTCGCTCGTGGAGCACTTCACGCTCGGGCGCTCGTACGACGACATCGCCCAGCGGGCCGGCTACCTGATGTCGCCCGACGGCGTGCACCTCGACACCGCTGGCGCGCGCATCGTGGCCAACGCCGTGAGTGAGTTCCTCGCCGGCAATACTGCGTAAGGACTAATGAGATCGCATCGCGTCTTGAACGCGGCCGTCCTGCGACACTGCTCCCCATCTGACGATCGCGACGGGTAACCGCCGGTCGATGCGTACTCGGCCGGGTGGGTGCCCCAAGGAGCCTGAGATGGCCGAGACCATGCGTGCTGCGGTGTTCCGCGGGAAAGAGGACATCCACATCGAGGAGGTCGCACGGCCCGCGTGCGGGCCGACCGACGCGATCGTGCGGGTGACCACCACCACCATCTGCGGAACCGACTCGCACATCTGGCGCGAGGAGTACCCCGTCGCCAATGGGCGGATCGTCGGCCATGAGCCGGTGGGAGTGATCGACGAACTGGGCGAGGCCGTGCAGGGGTACGAGATCGGCGACAGGGTGGTTGTGGGTGCCATCACGCCGTGCGGTGCCTGTTACTACTGCCAGCACGGCGACTTCTCGCAGTGCGCCGGCTACGACGACACCTGGGGCCTGATCGGCGGCTGGCGCCTGGGCAACTCCGCGGACGGCGTGCAGGCGGATTACTTCCGCGTGCCGTACGCGCAGGCCAACCTGGCCAAGATCCCGGACGGCGTGAGCGACGAGGAGGTCATGTTCGTGACCGACATCGCGTCCACCGGCATCTCTGCCGCCGAGACCGCCAACGTTCGCATCGGCGACTCGGTGGTGGTGTACGCGCAGGGGCCCATCGGCCTGTGCGCCACGGCCGGTGCGCGCCTCATGGGCGCGAGCCTCATCATCGGGGTCGATTCCAACCCGACACGCCTCGAGATGGCCAAGACGATGGGCGCTGACGTGGTGATCGACTACACGCAGGAGGACCCGGTCGCGCGCGTGAAGGAGCTGACGGAGGGCCGGGGCACCGACGTGGCCATCGAGGCCCTGGGAATACAGGAGACCTTCGAGAACTGCATGAAGTCCGTGCGCCCGGCGGGCGTGGTGTCGTCGCTTGGGGTGTACGGCGACAAGGTCACGATTCCGCTCGACGCCTTCGTGTACGGCATCGGCGACGTGGACATCCGCACCACTCTGTGCCCCGGCGGCAAGGAGCGCATGCGGGCCCTGATGTCGCTGGTGTCGGCGGGGCGGCTCGACCTGCAGCAGTTGGTCACCCATCACTTCACCCTCGACCAGATCGAGGAGGCCTACCCGCTCTTCTCAAACCAGGAGGACGGCGTGCTGAAGGTGGCGATCACCACGTGAGGGAGCGCCATGCCCACGTATGACCTCGAATGCCACGGGTGCGGCTTGCGGTTCGAGGTCTTCCGGCAGGGCTTCCTGCGCGACGAGGACCTGGCCTGCGCGGCGTGCGGCGCCACCGACGTCGGCCAGCGCTACACGGGGTTCGTCACCTCGCGGCCGCCACGTGATCGCACGGAGCCCAGCGTGCGCGGGTTCGGACACGCCTGCTCGTCAGGATGTGGCTGCGCCCGCGCGCGCGCGGCCCCTGACGGCACGATCGTCCCGCCCTGACCCTAGGCGGGCTTGCGGGCGATGGCGTAGAGCTTGGTGAAGTCGTAGGTCCAGCCGCGCGGGCCGGACACCTCGCGCATGCGGCGCTCCACCTCGGCCAGGTAGGCCTCGGCCTCGTCCTCGGGCATGTCGCCGATCAGGTGGCTGGCCACCACGCGCATGCGCTGCGTGTAAGCCTCCACCGAGGTGTGGCGCACGCGGCGCTCCATCCAGATGTCGTCCACCGTAAGGCCCGCCTGCACCAGGTAGTCCTCCATCTCGGGGATATCCCGCTGCACGGCGTCGAAGGCCCCGAGCCACACGTAGTTGGGCGGCTCCATGTTGGCGAGGATGTCCCGGTAGGCCTGCTCGCCGCCGCGCCCCGAGCACAGGATGGCCAGCACGCCACCCGGCTTCATCTTCGCGGCAATCGCCTCGGCCGCCGCCCACTTGCGGGGGAACCAGTGGTAGGCCATGGCGCACACCACCAGGTCGAAGGAGCCGTCGGGCACCGGCATGTTCTCCACGTCGCCCTGCGCCAGGGCCACCTCCACGCCCTCGATGCCGCCGAGCTTCGCCTCGAACTGCTCGAGCATGCCCTCCGATGGGTCAACCCCCGTGATGCGTGCCGGACGGAAGCGGTCGACGATCGCCTGGGTGGTCCAGCCGGTGCCGCAGCCGACGTCCAGCACGTCGTCGTAGTGCCCGGGCGGGATCGACATCACCAGGCGCTGGCCGCCCTCGATGTTGAACCGTACGGCGTCCTCGTAGTCGGATGCCGTCTCGGTGAATCCATTGGCCACGAGAGTGCGGTCGTCGTCGATCATGCGGGGCTCCATTCGTGCAGTCGAGGGTCGTGCGGCCACGGGGACCTGGGAAGTCTACGGGGCGCGATGCGGCTGGTACGTTCGCTCGGTGCGCCGGCTCATCCTTATCGCCACGGTGCTCGGGCTCGTCGCCATAGGGGTCCCGGGCGCGTGGGCCTCGGCGGAGGGCCCGGACGTCAGCACCCGCATCGTCGGCTCGCCGGCCGACGCGGTGCAGTCGGAGTGGCAGTTCGTCTCACTGGTCTCGCCGAGCGGCGGCCTATGCGCCGGGTCGGTGGTGGCGCCGCGATGGATCCTCACGGCGGCCCACTGCACCTTCGACTCCCCCGGCAACCCCATCTCGTCGTTCGCGCTGTACCCGAGCGCCTACGCCCGGGCTGCGCTGCCGCCAGCCCAGGCCCCCGATGCCGTTCGCGTCTACCCCTCGTACGTGCCCAACGCCTTCCCCTGGGACTTCGCGCTGATGCGGCTTCCCACGGCCACCGCGACTCCGGGCGTGGCGATTCCGGCGCCCAGCGACGATGCCGCCATCACCCTCGCCCGGGCCGCGACGCCGACGGGGGCGCGCAACGGACGCATCGCGGGCTGGGGCAGCACGGGCGCCGCCGGGTCGGGCCCGTACCCGCCGATCCTCCAGACGATCCCGGGAGGCGTGCCGATCCTGGTCGACAGCCAGTGCAACCCCCCCGAATTCCAGGCGGCGTCAATGGTGTGCGCTGGCGGATTCCCCACGAGCGGGACATCCGACGACACCTGCCGTGGCGATTCCGGCGGCCCGCTCGCCGCCGACATCAACGGGCGCCGGCTGCTCATCGGCCTCACGAGCTTCGGCCCCGTGCCGTGCGGCAACTCGTCGATCCCGGGCGTCTACTCGAAGGTGCAGGCCGTGCGCGACTGGATCTGCGACACCGTGACCTCCCCGACGGCCATCACGGCCACGGCGGACGGCACGAGCGTGGACGTCGCCTGGTCGCCCGATGCCACCACGTGTCCGTGGCGCGACCCATCGGTGTCGGTGAGCGCCAGCCCGGGGGGTGCCAGCACCACGGTGGCCCTGTCGTCGGGTAGCGCGCGCCTCACGGGCCTCGCTGCCGGCACCGCTTATTCCATCAGCGCGCAGGTGGTGTCATCGGCGGGGGCCACGCCACCCGCGGCCATCGCGAGCGTGTCCACTGCCGCACCGGCGCCCACACCTGCGCCGGCACCCACCACTGCGCCGTGTTCCAAGACCTTCTACCAGCAGGACGCCCGCACGGCGCGCAACGCGGACGCTCCGGACGGCACCTCCGCCGTCCGGGTGGTCTCGCGCCTGCGCATCTACGAGGATGCCGCGTCATGGTGCCGGGTGAGCCTCACCTTCATGTTCCGCGACACGCGCAACCAGAAGCGCCTGTCGCAGCTGCCGGGCTCTGCGCTGGGCCACCGCAAGCTCACCGGAAAGGACTTCAGTGCCCCGGTGGTCTCGTGGCCCACCATGAAGGAGTTCCGCTTCGAGGGCTCCGACTCCACCGGGCTCGGCAGGAAGGACGCTCGCCTCGTGCTGGTGTCGTACCTCGAGCGCATCAAGGGCATGCCCGCGCAGTCGAACGTGGAGCTGATGGTGGTGCGGCGCATCCCCACCAATGCAGCGACGGCCGAGAGTGCCACCAACCCGCTGTTCGCGCAGAAGAACTCCTTCGGAACGGTGGTCGGGTGGGCAACGGTGTCGTGATGCACGCGGTGCGGATAGCGGCACGCCTGGCGCCCGGCCTCAGCGTCTGCGCACGCATGCTGATCGGGGGTGGGCTGGCCATGGCCGCCATGGCCGTCATGTTCCCCGCTCTAGCGGCTGCGGCACCAACCACGGCACAGCTTGCGGGTCAGCGCATCACCTGGCCGGTGGACGGCACGACGGTGAGCCCGTCCATGCGGGCGGCCATCGCCCGTGGCGAGGTGGGCAGCGTCATCCTCTTCAGCCGCAATGCGCCCAACCGGACGGTGCTGGGCAGGCTCACGCGCCAGCTGCAGGCGATTCCGCGCCCGGCCGGCCTGGACGCGCCGCTGCTCGTCACCGTCGACCAGGAGGGCGGGCTGGTGAAGCGCATGGCGTGGGCGCCCCCCACCATGAGCGCAGCGCGCATGGGCGCGCGGCTCGACCCCGCGGGCATCCGGGCCGAGGGCGCGGCAACGGGCCGGGTCATGCTGCGGTCGGGCATGAACGCCAATCTGGCCCCGGTGTGCGACGTGGCCCGGCGGGGCGGCGACCTCTTCCGCGACGGACGGGCGTTCGGCACCACGCCCGCCGCCGTCGCCGCCGACTGCACGGCGTTCGCGCAGGGACTCACCGACGCCGGCGCCGTGGCCACGGCCAAGCACTTCCCGGGCTTCGGGCGCGCGCGGGTGAACACCGACGATGCCGCCGTGCGGGTGACCACCCCGCGCGCCACGCTCGAGCAGGAGATGGAGCCATTCCGTGCGGTGATCGCCACGGGCATTCCGATGATCATGGTGTCGTCCATTATCTTCACAGCCCTGGCCCCGCGGCCCGCCCTTCTCGAGGCGTCGGTGGTGCGCGGGCTCCTGCGCGACGGCCTCGGCTTCCGCGGGGTCACGATCACCGACGCCATTGACACCCCTGCGCTGCGGCCGTACGGCGGCACGGCCGGGGCGTCGGCGGGATCGGCTGCGGCGGGCATGGACCTGGTGATCATCGCCACGTCCGAGGCCGAGGCCACGAAGGGCATGCGCGCGGTGTCGGCGGCTATCGCATCGGGGCGCATCCCCCGTGCCGAAGCGGAGGCATCGCTGCAGCGGGTGCTGGCGCTGCGCCGCTCGCTCGGGCGCTAGCCAGGGGCGCCGCGTATGCCGATCGGCGCTAGCCCAGCGCGTCGCGCACGGGAATCGGCGGGCGCTCGAGCCAGGCATGCAGCGCGAGCACCACGGCCTGGCAGGTGAACGCCCGGGCGCCCATGCCGGTGCCGTCGATGGGGTCGTGGTACTCGCGGAACCCTTGGCCGTCGAGGCGCTGTTCGATGCGCGACACCAGCACCGCCGCCTCGGCATGGCGCCCGGCCAGCAGCAGCGCAGGGATGGCGAATGGCGGCGTGAAGGGCCACGACGGGCCGCGCCAGTACTGCGGGATGACGCGGCCATCGCCACGCATGAACGCTGGGTCGTGCAGGCTGACCGACGGCACCGGGTGCGGCGGCCAGAAGCGGTCGCCGCGCAGCAGCCAGTCGTCCACCACGCGGGTGCGGATGTCCTCGGGCAGGTCGGGCAGGGCGGCGGGCGCAAGTCCCTGCCAGGCGCTTACCGGCACCGGCAGGCCGTCGGGCCCGGCGAGCCGGAAGATGCCTGCCTGGTCGTCCCACAGGTGATCCACGAGGGCGTGGGTGATCTCCCTCGCGCGCGCGCGGGCACCGGGCTCGCCCAGCGCGTGCAGGCCAAGGTGGCCAAGGGCGAGGCAGGTGTTCACCAGCGGGCAGGCGGCGGTGAAGCCGCCCCGCGCCCGGATTCGCCGGAACGAGAAGTCCTCCCGGCGGACGTCGTTCACGAGCGCGGCGAACCCGGGGGTGCCGTGCCGGCGCCATCCGAGCGCCTTGTCGAACACCGGGGATGCATCGCAGCCGGTCTCGTCGGGGAGGATCACCCACGCCAGCCCCGTGGCGTCAACGCGCTCGCGTTCGATCCATCCGTTGTAGGCGCGCACCACCTCGCGGCCCTGCGCGGCGAAGGCCGCATCGCCGAGGCGGTCGGCGACCTCGGCCCAGGTCCATCCGAGGAACGGCGGCTGGATCGTGGCGGTGGCCATGTCCCTGCGGGATCGCACGTTGTAGAAGGCCAGCCGCGCCAGGCGCACGGGGGCATCCCAGAAGACGGTGTGGCCGATGAGCCCGTCGGGTTGCTGCACCGCGGCGAGCGAGCGCACCTCGTCCGCGGCCCTGGCGGGGTCCACCTCGTTCCAGGCGAGCGCGTGCATGAGGGAGTCCCAGAACCACTGGTACGGGTACTTCTCGCCTTCGGGGCAAGTGTAGGCGTAGTGCACGCCATTGCGCGCGATGCCCTGCCGCCAGTTGGCTGCGAGCAGCGCCTCGGCGGCGCGGCGCACGCGGATGCTCGCCCCGTTCACGAGGTAAGCATCGCAGGAAGCGGACGGCGGCGGACGGCGCGGGGAACCCCCCGATTCCCGCGCTGACCGAGACCCCCCGATCTCGGAGCGTCCGCCGCTCAGTACCGCCATGCGCGTCGGTCCCACGAGGAGACCGGGCACATGGGGTAAATGTGGCATGCCGCCCTCGCGAGCGCAAGCCTTATAGTGTCAGTCGCGCGGATTCTTTACCGGATGTTCGCAATTCGGCGTCAGCGCTCGCTGCGCTCGCGGCGAGCGCGCTCGCGTACCAGGTCGATGCGCAGCGCCACGGTGAGGGCATCCACCTTGGCCTCGCCGTCGAGGCGGTCGGCCACGTGCCAGGCCTCCTGCGAGAGGTACTCCAGGCGCTCCACGGCGTCGGACAACTGCGCGACGCGGTGGGCCTCCTTCTCGAGGTACGCGAGGATCTCCGCCTGCTCGGCCGGCAGCCATGAGGGCTGCTTGCCGGGCCACTCGGGGTTGCGCGCGATGAGCCACCAGAGGATCGCGATGAGCGGCAACTTGAGCGCGACCACCACGAACAGCACGTAGGTGGTGCGAATCCATCCGTGGCCGGGGACGTCGGGCGTCCACACGATGAGCACGGTGCCGAACAGCGCGAGCACCAGCGCGCCCAATATCGCCGGGACCACCCGCCGTGTCACGGGGGCGGGTGACGAGCCGCAAAGAAGCCATCGCATGTCGCCGACCATGTTCCACCCGTCTGCCCGGGCGCGCAAGAGGGGTCCGGCCCCCGGCACGGGCGTTGCTAGCATCGCGCGCCGCATGCACGTCGTCCTTCCCGATGGAAACCGGCTGGACCTGCCCGAAGGGGCAACCGGATACGACGCCGCCGCCGCTATCGGCCCGGGCCTCGCAAAGGCCGCGCTGGCAGTGCGGGTGGGCGACGAGATCCGCGATCTCGCGGGCCCGCTTGCCAACGGCGAGCAGATCGCCATCGTCACGGGCAAGAGCGGCGATGATCACCTGTACGTCATGCGCCACTCGGCCGCGCACGTGATGGCCGAGGCCGTGATGAGCCTCTTCCCGGGCACGCGGTTCGGATTCGGGCCGCCCATCGCCGACGGCTTCTATTACGACTTCGAGCTCGACGCGCCGATCACCGAGGACGACTTCCCGGCCATCGAGGCCGAGATCAACCGCATCGCCAAGAGCAAGTCGCCCTTCGAGCGCAGCGTCATGAGCATCCCCGACGCCAAGGCCTTCTTCGAGGAGCGCGCGCAGCCCTATAAGGTGGACCAGGTGGAGGAGCTCGGCCGCCAGGGCGAGGCCGACGTGTCGCTGTACCGCGAGCGCGACTTCACCGACCTCTGCCGCGGCCCGCATGTGCACGACACCGGGAAGATCGGGCACGTGAAGCTGCTCTCGGTGGCCGGTGCGTACTGGCGCGGCAGCGAGAAGAACCCCATGCTCACGCGGGTGTACGCCACGGCGTTCCCCACCAAGGCGGAGCTCGACGAGTACCTCGAGCGCCTCGAGGCCGCCCGGGCGCGTGACCACCGCCGCGTGGGCCGCGACCTCGGCATCTTCTACTTCGACGAGGCCGGCCCGGGGTTCCCGTTCTTCCTGCCCAAGGGCATGGTGGTGGTGAACGAGATCCAGTCGGCGCTGCGCACCGAGCTCGACGGCATGGGCTACCAGGAGATCCGCACCCCCACGATGCTCTCGGATGAGCTCTGGAAGCAGAGCGGTCACTACGAGCACTACAAGGACAACATGTACTTCACGGAGGTGGATGAGCAGGGGTTCGCCGTGAAGCCCATGAACTGCCCGGGCGCCTGCCTGGTGTTCCGGTCCACGCGCCGCTCGTACCGCGATCTGCCGCTTCGCCTGGCGGAGTTCGGGCACGTGCACCGCCACGAGCTCTCCGGCGTGCTGCATGGCCTGTTCCGCGTGCGGGCGTTCACGCAGGACGACGCCCACGTGTTCTGCCGCATGGACCAGATCCAGTCGGAGGTGCGGTCGATCCTCGACCTCACGGAGCGCTTCTACGCGCGGTTCGGGTTCGAGGACGTGTCGATGTTCCTCTCCACGCGCCCCGAGAAGGCCACGGGCACGCCCGAGATGTGGGACCAGGCCGAGGAGGCCCTGCGCCAGGCGCTGGGCGATCGCGAGTACGGCATCAAAGAGGGTGACGGCGCCTTCTACGGCCCGAAGATCGACATCCAGGTCACCGACACCATGGGGCGCTCGTGGCAGCTGGGCACGTGCCAGCTCGACTTCTACATGCCCGAGCGCTTCGGCCTCACCTACACCACGGCCGACGACACCGAGGAGCGCCCGGTCATCATCCACCGGGCCATCACGGGGTCGCTCGAGCGCTTCTTGGGCATCCTGCTCGAGGACACCGGCGGCGACCTGCCCTTCTGGATCGCCCCGGAGCAGGCGCGGGTGATTCCCGTGAGCGACCGCCACGCGCCGTATGCCGACGAGGTGTGCGCCACACTCAGAGGATCGGGGCTGCGGGCCGACGTGGACGGCCGCGGAGAGAGCGTGGGCAAGCGCATCCGCGATGGCGAGCTGGCCAAGGTGCCGTACCTGCTCATCGTGGGCGACCGCGAGGTGGAGACCCGCACCGCGTCGGTGCGCGCGCGGCATGGCGACCTCGACGGCGACCTGCCGCTCATCGGCCTGGCCGACACCCTGCGCGCGGGGGTGCCCGCGCGGTGACCATCGCCCCGCGTCGCATGTCCGCGGGGCTGTGCGATGGCTGCGCCTTCCAGCGACTGGTGCCCACCCGCCGGTCGGTATTCACCATGTGCGAGGAGCCACGCATGCCGCGCTACCCCGCCGTGCCCGTGATGCGCTGCCCGGCGTTCATGGCCCGCCCGAGTGGGGAGCAGCCGGCTAGCGGGGAAGGCCCAGGGCCAGCGCCAGCAGCGCCGACTCCCTGAGGCTGAGGCGGGTGGCGCCGTGCCACCGCAGGCGGTAGCCGCCCGGCACCGCGCTCACATCGCCCGCCTCGTCCTGGCCGATCATCACGGCGGTGTCCGGCATGGTCGATGCCGGCAGCAGGCGGTGCAGCAGTGCTCCCAGCGCCGATCGCTCGCGGGTCCAGGCGCGCACGCCGCGGTCATCCACCAGTGCGGTGACGCAGCGCGTGGGCGAGAGGCGCGAGCGGTACTCGACGTACCCTCGATGTCCGCCATCGGGTCCGATGATGTGTCGCCGGCTGCCGGCGTCGGCCGGATGCGGCGCGCCGATGATCAGCTCGCCGGCACCGATGGTGGCCGCGCCCGGGCCGCCGGTGCGGAAGGCCGTGGCCAACTGGGCCCCGTCGGCCGTGCCCGCGCGCAGGTCGAGGTAGCCCGGGGAATCGGTGGAGCGCAGCACGGTGATCGTGTCGGGCGAGGGCCGGGGCACGGGTGAACTGTAGGGCCGAGGGCAGCGTTATCCTGCTCCCATGCCCATCGGCGTGCGCAATGCGGTGATCATCCTTGGCCTCGCGGGGCTCGTGGTGTGGTGGGAGCGCGCCTTCACCTTTGCGCTGGCCACGGCGTCGCAGGTGCTCTCGGTGCTGTTCGTGATCGCCGTCCTCGCGGCGGGCGTTGCGTACTTCCGCCGCAACCCCCTCGCCTGGCTGGTGATGAAGCCGTGGCAGCGCGTGCTGGTGGTGGTCGCGGCGCTGGGCATCGCGTTCCTTCTTGTCGCCGGGTATCCGCTGCTGGCTGACCGCCTCACGCCATTCGGCTACATCGCGCTGATCGTGGCCCTGGGGCTGCTGATCTGGTGGATCGTCCGCGACAGCAGGCGGCTCTAGCCGCGGCATCCGTGCGCTGCTGATTCGCATGCGGCGCTGATTCGTGACGCCCCGCGCGCCCCCCGTGCGTGAGGCAGGCTTAGCGTCGCGCCCATGCATGGGAATGCGCCGAGCCGGATGCGCGAGGACGCGTCGTGCCGGCTGCCCGGGCACGTGGCGAGCCGCGCCCGCGCGGGGCAGGCGTCGGTGGAGCTGGTGGCGCTCGTGCCGCTCATCGCGCTGGCCGTGGCGGTGGTGGTGCAGGTGGGGCTGGCCGCGCATGCATGGGGCGCGGCGCGCGAGGCCGCGCGGGCGGGCGCACGCGCGCAATCGGTGCAGGCGCCCGCCGGTGCGGCGGCGCGGCGCATGCTGGGAAGCGATCTGGCGCGGGGTTCCCTCGTGCGCATGCGCGAGGACCGCTTCGGGCGTGAGCACGTGTCGGTGCGCGTGCGCGTGCCGATGATCGTGCCGTGGGTGCCCGCGCCCAGCGTGTCTGCCGATGCCGAGGTTCCGCAGTGACGCGCCGCCCGGGCACGCGGCGCGCATCGTGCACGGGCCGCGCGCCAGGCACCGGGTGCCAGGGGGGGCAGGCGGCGCTCGAGGTGGTGGCGCTGCTACCGCTGCTCGTGGCGCTGGCGCTTCTGGCGGTGCAGGTGGCGTCGGTGCTGGGCGCGGCCTCACAGGCGCAGGACCGCGCGCGAGCGAAGGCCATGCAGGCCGACGGGCCCCCTGGATCGCTGGTGGCGGTGGAGGGGTCGGCACGGCCGCCGGCCCTGACGGTCCTCGCCGCGCGCGGCGGCGCCATTCATGTGCGTGCTGCGGTGCGGGTGCCGTGATGCGCCGTCGTGCGCTCAGCGCTGGTCGCCACGCCGCGCGCGCAGGGCACGCCGGGGCGCATGCCGATCGCGCCGCGCGGCAGCGGGGTCAGGCGATGCCGGTGGTGCTCGCGCTGGCGGCCATCGGCGTGGCGGCCGTGCTCGGCCTGGCGGCGATGGGCGCCGTGCGGGTGGCGTCCGGCGGGGCCCGGCTGGCGGCCGACCTGGCCGCCCTGTCGGCGGGGCGCGCCCTCCTCGATGCCATCCCCGCGGCGCTGGTGGACCCATGGGACCTGCGCGGGCGGCTGCGTGACGCCGCGCGGCGCGCGGCCGCGCAGTCGGCTGACGGATCGGGGGCGCGCGTGGATGATCTGCGCCTGGTGGGGCAGGCACGCATTCCGATGGAGGTGGAGGTGCGCGTGCGCCGTCCGGGCCCGCTCGGCACGTCTATCACCGCCACCGCGCGCGCCGGGGTGGCCGCGGTGGCGGGCATGCCGCGTGACGGCCCGGTGGGCTGGGCCACCGGGGGCGGCTACAGCGGACCGTTGGTGTATCGCGATGGCAAGCCCATGTGTCCCGCCGTGGCGGCGGCGTTCGACCAGATGGACCGCGCCATCCGCGCCGCGGGCATGGACCTGGTGGTCACAAGCGCATTCCGGTCGGACGCCGAGCAGGCCGTGTTGTTCGCGCGGCATCCCGACCCGAAGTGGGTGGCGCCGCCGGGGCGCAGCCGGCATCGCAACTCCACCGAGCTCGACCTCGTGGTGAGCGGGGGCGTGCACGCCTGGCTGGTGCGCAACGCCGGCGCCTTCGGGTTCATCCAGCGTTATTCCTGGGAGGAGTGGCATTGGGGCTACTTGCCCGGATGCGGCGGCGGGCAGCCCGGCGCCACGCTGCCCGCCAGCGCGCAGGCCGGCGGGCTGCAGTCGTGGGTGCCCGCGCGCTACCGCGACCTGGTGGTGCGGTCGGCCACGACCGCGGCGATCTCGCCCGCCCTGCTTGCCGCGGTGCTGAAGACCGAGAGCGACTTCGACCCCCGGGCGGTGAGCAGCGCTGGGGCTCAGGGCATCGCGCAGTTCATGCCCGCCACGGCGCGGGGCATGGGCGTGCGAGACCCCTTCGACCCGGCGCAGGCGATACCGGGCTCAGCGCGGCTCATCGCCAGCGGCATCCGCGAGTTCGGGTCGGTGCCGCTGGCGCTGGCGGCCTACAACGCCGGGGGAGGGGCGGTGCGCCGCTACGGGGGAATCCCTCCCTACGCCGAGACCCAGGCGTACGTGGCGCGCGTGATGGCCCTGGCGGGACAGGGGGCGGCACTGGCCGGTGGTGGGTCAGGGGTCGTGCTGGTGCGCGCAGGCGAGCTCCTTGCGTGACGCCCATGCGGCATCCGGCTCGCGAACGGCCCGTGCGCTCACTCCGGGCACGGCCCGTGCGATCGCTTGACGCCCCGGTGCGCTCATATACTCGGGCGCATGGGCACCGAGCCGCTCCGCGATCAGCTCGCCGCGCTGCCGGACGCGCCGGGCGTGTACCTGTTCCGCGACGCCGGGGACCGCGTGATGTACGTGGGCAAGGCGAAGTCGCTGCGCAAGCGGGTGTTCTCGTACTTCGAGGCGCCGGTGCGCGGCCAGGACGGCACGGGTGAGGGACGCCCGGGTCCAAAGGCGGGCCTGCATCCGCGCATCTCGGAGATGGTCTCGCGCGCAGGGCGACTCGAGGCGCTGGTGGTGAACAGCGAGCAGGAGGCCCTGATCCTCGAGGGCAACCTCATCACCACCCATCGCCCGCCCTTCAACGTGAAGCTGCGCGACGACAAGAGCTACCCGTACATCGGCATCAGCCTCGATGAGGCCTACCCGCGCGTGTACTTCACGCGCGAGCGGCACCGGCGGGACCGGGTGTACTTCGGCCCGTTCTCGAGCGCATCGAAGGTGCGCGAGACCCTCTCGCTCATCGGCAAGATCTTCCCCAGCCGCCCGTGCGAGGGCACCGAGCCCGGCCGGCCGTCGGGCATCCCATGCCTCGATTACCACATCAAGCGGTGCATGGCGCCGTGCGTCGACTACATCAGCCTGCAGGACTACCGGCACCTGATCGACCAGATCATCGCGTTCCTGTCGGGCCGCTACCGCGGTCTCGAGCAGGAGCTCGAGCAGCAGATGCGCGAGGCCGCGGAGGCCCAGCGGTTCGAGGACGCCGCGGTGTTCCGCAACCGGCTCAACGCCGTGCGCCACCTTATGGAGCGCCAACTGATGAGCAGCGACTCGCTGGAGTCGCTCGACGTCCTGGGCGTGGCCGTGGATGACGACGGCGAGGCGGCCAACGTGCAGGTGCTGCAAGTGCGCGACGGCGTGCTGGGTGACCGGCAGTCGTTCTTCGTGGACGCCGCCGGATCGAGCGACCCGTCGACAGTGCTCGAGCAGTTCGTGATGGAGTACTACGCGCTGGGCATGGCGATACCGCCGCTGGTGGTGGTGCCGTTCGGCATGCCGACGAATGGCATCGAGGCCGTGCTGGCGGAGCGCCGGCAGGCCGGGGTGGAGGTACGGGCATCGGAGCGCGGCGAGAAGCGCCGCATGCAGGAGCTGGCCGAGCGCAATGCGCGACTGGCCCTCGACCAGGACCGAGCTAGGGCGGCACGCACGCGCGAGCGGCGCACCGCCGCGCTCGGCGACCTGCAGAGGGCGCTGGGCCTGGACGCCCCGCCCATGCGCATCGAGTGCTTCGACATCTCCAACCTCGGCGCCACCTACGCCGTCGCCTCGATGACCGTGCTGAGCGGCGGCGCGCCCGACCGCAAGCACTACCGGTCATTCACCATGCGCTACGAGGGCGGACCCGACGACTTCGCCCGCATGGAGGAGGCCATCGGCCGCCGCATGGCGCGCCTGGCAGCGGGCGACCCCGATGCCAGCCTCGGGGCAGCGCCGTCGCTCGTGGTGATCGACGGCGGCAAGGGGCAGCTCGGCGCCGCGCAGCGCGCCATGCGCGAGGCCGGCATCGACGTGCCGATGATCGGCCTGGCCAAGCACCAGGAGGAGGTCTTCGTGCCGGGGCGGTCCGATCCGATCCTGCTGCCCGAGGACTCCGCGGGGCTCAAGCTGCTGCAGCAGGTGCGCGACGAGGCCCATCGGTTCGCCCTGCGCCACCATCGCGGGCGCCGCGGCAAGGGCATGACGGCCAGCGCCATGGACGCCCTGCCGGGAGTGGGCCCGGCCCGGCGCCGGGCGATACTGCGACACTTCGGGTCGCCGGAGCGCTTCCTCGCCGCCACGCGCGAGGAGATGGAGGCGGTGCCCGGCCTGCCGCCGAAGGTGGCACGCGACATCTACGAGCACCTCAACAAGACGGGCGGTCCCGACCAGGTCGAGACCCTCGCCGGATCGGGCAACGGATGGAGTTGACGATCATCACCGGCCTTTCGGGGGCCGGCAAGTCGGGGGCGATGGGCGCATTCGAGGATGCCGACTTCTTCTGCATCGACAACCTGCCGCCGCAGTTGCTGCCGTCGCTCGTGGACCTCTTCCGCCTGGAGGGCAGCAGCCTGGAGCGCGCCGCCCTGGTGTTCGACGTGCGCGGTGGCGCCTGGTTCGACGAGCTCGCGCACGAGCTCGACCGCATCGCGCAGATCCCCGACATCCACATGCAGATGCTGTTCCTCGAGGCCTCGGATGAGGTGTTGCTGGCCCGGTTCCGCGAGACGCGCCGGCGCCACCCGCTGGCCGCGGGCGGCGAGGTGCTGCGCGGCATCGAGAAGGAGCGCGCCCTGCTGCAGGACCTTCGCGACCGCGCCGACGTGGTGATCGACACCAGCGCGATGAACCCCTGGGAGCTCCGGGACGCCGTGGCGCAGGAGATGGCGCCGTCGCACCGCCCGCGCATGCGCGTCACGTTCGCGTCGTTCGGTTTCAAGCACGGCGTGCCGCGTGAGGCCGACCTGATGTTCGACGTGAGGTTCCTGCGCAACCCGCACTACGTGGCCGACCTCACGACGCTCACGGGGCAGGACGCCGCGGTGGCCGACTACGTGGCGGACGACCGCGACTACGCGGGGTTCACAGATCGCCTGTTCGCGCTGCTCGACTACGTGCTTCCGCTCTACGAGGCCGAGGGCAAGCGGCACCTGGTGGTGGCCATCGGCTGCACGGGCGGCCGGCACCGCAGCGTCACCGTGGCCGAGGCACTGGCCGCCCGGTACGCGCAGTCGCTGGACGCCACCGTGGCCCATCGCGACTCCGGTCGCCCGGCCGAGGTGAGGTCGGCGTGAACACCCCGCACGTGGCGGCCCTCGGTGGCGGCACCGGGCTGTCGTCGCTGCTTCGCGGCCTCAAGCGGCGCGACCTGAACGTCTCGGCCATCGTGGGCGTGGCCGATGACGGCGGGTCGTCCGGCCGCCTGCGGCGTGAGCTCGGCATGCTGCCGCCGGGCGATATCCGCAACGTGCTCGTGGCCCTGGCTGATGATGAGTCGCTCATGGGCCGCCTCTTCCAGCACCGGTTCGCCGACGGCGACCTCTCGGGCCACCCGTTCGGCAACCTCATCCTCGCGGCCCTCACCGAGGTGACCGGGTCATTCGACGAGGCCGTGCGCGAGGCATCGCGCGTGCTCAAGGTAAATGGCCGGGTCATCCCCGGAGCGCTCGAGCACGTGCGCCTGTGGGCCGAGCGCGAGGATGGCTCGGAGGCCTGCGGCGAGACCCTCATCGCGTCGGGCGTGGGCGCCTGCCGCCGGGTGTGGCTCGACCCCGAGCCCGCCGCACACCCCGACGCCCTCGCCGCCATCTCAGATGCCGACCTGATCCTGCTCGGCCCCGGCTCTGTGTTCACCAGCGTGCTGCCGCACCTCGCGGTGGGGGACATCGCCGAGGCCGTGGCCCAGTCGCGCGGGCTGCGCGCCTACGTGTGCAACATCATGACCCAGCCCGGCGAGACCGACGGCATGGACGCCCTTGCCCACCTCGACCGCGTGCTCGAGATGGCGCCCGACGCCGTGGACGTGGTGGTGGTGCACGCCGGCGCGCTCGAGCCCGCCGCGCTGACGCAGTATGCCGCCCAGGGGCAGGAGCCCGTGTTGGTGGACGTGCCCGCGCTGGAGTCTCGGGGGGTGCGGGTGGTGGCCGCCGACATCGCCGAGGACGACCACGCCGTGCGCCACTCGCCCGAGGCCCTGGCCGACGTGCTCATGCCCCTTGCGCGGGAAGGCGCCGACCGCCGCGCCGCGTCGGGTTCCGCGCACCCCGCGTGACTATTGCGACTGCGTAAACCGCCCGCTCGTAGCGAGTAAATAAGCCCCATTGCACGTTGCGGGGAGGGTATGTAGCACTTGTGACGAAAAGTGGGACGCCCGTAGAGTGCCGTCAGCACGACGGCATTGCTGCGTGCAACCGCGAAGCCCACCTCATCTCATCCGGGTTAGCGGGGATCCCTGTCCTATCCAAAGGAGCTCAAATGGGTGCTCGCGCCAAGGCGATTTTTCCGCTCGCGCTTGTCATCGGAGTTCTGTCATTCCTGTGGACTGAGTTCTCGCTGAACTTCACGTTCCACTGGGTCACCGTCGCCGGCACTGACGCGCCGGGCGCCGTGGGTGTGCCGCAGAACTTCCACTTCATCCTCCCCACCGCATTCATCACGTGGGGCCTGTTCTTCGCTGCTGGTGGCGACAACGCCGCCTTCGGCAAGATCTTCCTCGCTGCCGTGTTCGGTAGCGTCGCTGCTCTTATCACCATTCCGCTGGCCTACAAGACGGCTGCTTTCCCTGACTTCTGGGGTATTGCCCTCTGGGTCGGCGTCTTCGCGTTCATCCTCGTGATGGTCCTGATCGCCGGTGACTGGTACTACGTCGCCGGAACATTCCCGTGCTTCGCAGCGGTCTTCCTCTGGTGGGTTGCCACCGGTATGGATGGCTGGGCGCCGGTGGGTGCTGACGCCCCCGCCGCTGAGGGTGCTGCCACGGGGGGTCTCGGTGCTTTCGGTGGTCTTATCTCGACCCCGTGGGCCTGGGTGTGGTTCGACTCGTTCGTGACCCTCGTGATCGGTGTCATTCTCGGCATCGTCTCGGGCAAGCTGGCGGCCGTCCTCACCCCGAAGCCCAAGGAGGCCTAGGCCCCGCGCCTGGACATCCTTTGCTTCACCTCCGGGGGGCCTTCGGGCCCCCCGGAGTCGTTTCCGGGGCCGGTCGCGTGGCCGGTCCCCGACGGGTTCCCTTGGGGAATCCCGGCACGCGGCGGGGAATTGGGCCTCGAACCGATCCCACCGGGGGTACCAATCGGAACCAACGCAACCGGCCAGCGCAATCAGAGCTGGGTGGACTTCGCCGGCGGGATGCTGGCGATCGCAGGCTTCTTGCAGATCATCTGCGGAGCGGCGGTCTTCGCCGAGTCCGGTTACATCGTCAACAAGCTCCTGTACCGGAACATGGGTTCATGGGACTGGGCCCACCTCATCGTGGGCATCACGCTGCTGTGCACGTCGTGGTTGGTCTTCCAGGGCAACCAGGTGGCCGAGGTCTTCGCCATCATCGTGGCCGCCGCGAGCCTCTTCATCCACGCACCCACGCTCGAGTTCGCACCGTTCTGGAGCGTGGTGATCATCGTCATCGACCTGCTCATCATCTACGGGCTGGTGGTGCACGGTGACCTGCGCGGCATGAAGGCGCGCACACAGCAACCCGCGCGCGTGCCGGGGGCGTTCGTCCCCCGGTGCGCGCCCGCTGGTGTACCCGCCCGCCCCGCCGCCCGCGAGCGGTTATGCTCGCGCCCGTTTTCCTACAAGGAGAGGGTGATGGCGGTACGCGTGGGCATCAACGGGTTCGGTCGCATCGGCCGCAATGTCTTCCGGGCGGCGACCAGCCGCGCGCAGGGCGAGGTCGAGATCGTCGCCGTCAACGACCTGACGGACGCCAAGACCCTGGCGTACCTGCTCAAGTACGACTCGGTATTCGGGGTGTATCCGGGCACGGTGGAGCACGAGGGCGAGGCCATCATCGTGGATGGCACGCCCATCCGCGTGCTGGCTGAGCGCGATCCTGGCAACCTCGCCTGGGGCGACATGGGCGTGGACGTCGTGGTGGAGAGCACGGGCTTCTTCACCAAGCGCCCCGACGCCGCCAAGCATCTGGACGGCGGCGCGAAGAAGGTGATCATCTCGGCGCCGGCCACCGATCCGGACCTCACCATCGTGCTGGGCGTGAACGATGACCAGTACGACCCGGCAAAGGACGACGTGGTGTCCAACGCCTCGTGCACCACCAACTGCCTCGCGCCCGTGGCCAAGGTGCTCGACGACGCCTTCGGCCTGGAGCAGGGCTTCATGACCACCTGCCACGCGTACACCAACGACCAGCGCATCCTCGACCTGCCGCACTCCGATCTTCGCCGTGCCCGCGCGGCCGCGCTCTCGATCATCCCCACGTCCACCGGCGCCGCCCGCGCCATCGGCGAGGTGCTGCCGCACCTCAAAGGCAAGCTCGACGGCATCGCGCTGCGCGTGCCCACGCCCGATGGCTCGGTGGTCGACATGGTGGCCGAGCTTCGCGACGGCCCCGGCGCCGACGAGATCAACGAGGCCCTGAAGGAGGCCGCGGACGGCCCCATGAAGGGCGTCCTCGGCTACTGCGACGACCCGATGGTGTCGCGCGACATCGTGGGCGACTCCCGCTCGTCGGTGGTGGACACCGCGCTGACCATGACCATGGGCAAGCAGGCCAAGGTGATCTCCTGGTACGACAACGAGTGGGGCTACTCGTGCCGGGTGGTCGACCTCGCGCAGAAGCTGTTGCCGTAATGGCGTCCCTGGTCCAGGTGGATTCCCCGGGCCAGTCGTGGGCCCAGGAGCGCGTGCTGGTGCGGGCCGACCTCAACGCGCCCCTCGAGGGCGCCGCGGGCGGCCCGCAGCGCGTGGCCGATGACGCCCGCATCAGGGCCTCGGTGGCCACCCTGCGCCACCTGCTCGATGGTGGCGCCGCCGTGGCGGTGTGCTCGCACCTCGGGCGCCCCAAGGGCCAGCGCGTGGCAGAGCTCTCGCTCGCGCCGTGCGCCGCACGGCTCTCGGAGTTGCTCGGCCAGCCCGTGGAGCTGCTGGACGACTGCATGGGCACGCAGGTCGAGGCCCGCATCCGCGGCCTGGCCCCCGGCGAGATCGTGATGCTCGAGAACCTGCGATTCCACCCGGAGGAGGAGGCCAACGACGGGGTGTTCGCCGACCGCCTGGCTGCCGGCTTCACCAAGTACGTGGACGATGCCTTCGGCGCGGCGCACCGCGCGCACGCATCCACCGAGGCCGTGGCACGCCGGCTCGACCCCTGCGCCGGCCTTCTGCTGGCGCGCGAGGTGCAGGTGCTCGGCGGGCTGCTCGATAGCCCCGATGTGCCGTTCGTCGCCGTGCTCGGCGGGTCGAAGGTGAGCGACAAGCTTCCGCTCATCGAGAACCTGCTCGACCGGGCCGATCGCATCCTCATCGGCGGGGCCATGTGCTTCACGTTCCTCAAGGCGCTGGGCGACCCCGTGGGCACCTCGCTGCACGAGGACGAGCATGCCCAGGCGCTGGCCCTGCGACTGCTCGACCGCGCCGGCAAGGTGAACTGCACGCTGCAGCTGCCCACCGACATCCTCGTGGCCGACCGCTTCGACGCCGGCGCCGAGCTGCAGGTGGTGCCGAGCGATGAGATCCCCGATGGCTGGATGGGCGTGGACATCGGCCCGCGCACGGCCGAGGCCTACCGCGAGGTGATCATGGGCGCCGGCACCGTGTTCTGGAATGGGCCCATGGGCGCGTTCGAGATCTCGCCCTTCGCCGAGGGCACCCGTGCCGTGGCCGAGGCCATGGCGGCATCGCCCGCCGCCACGGTGGCCGGCGGGGGCGACTCCGGCGCGGCGCTTGGCGACATGGGGCTGGCCGACCAGCTCACGTGGGTATCCACGGGTGGCGGTGCGGCCCTGGAGCTGATGGAGGGGCGCATGCTTCCGGGCGTCGCGACCCTGCCGACGGCATGAGCACCGGCCGCCGCCCGCTGGTGGCGGGCAACTGGAAGATGCACAAGACGGCCGCCGAGGCCCGCGACTTCTGCGCGGCGCTTGGCGGCATGGTCGATGCCGCGGCGTCGGTGGACGTGGCGGTGTGCCCGCCCTTCACCGCCCTGCAGGCATCTGCCGATGCGCTGGCCGGCACGCCCATCGCCGTGTACGCGCAGAACGTGCACGAGGCCGAGTCAGGCGCATCCACCGGCGAGATCTCGGCCGGCATGCTCATCGACGCCGGCGCCGACGGCGCGCTGGTGGGCCACTCCGAGCGCCGCGCGGCGGGGGACACAGATGCCCAGGTGGCCGCCCGGGTGCGGGTTGGCATCGACGCCGGGCTGCTGGTGGTCATGTGCTGCGGGGAGTCCATTGACATCCGGCGGGCGGGTGAGACCGAGGCGTGGGTCACCCGCCAGGTGCGCGAGGGGCTCGCACAGGCGACGGCGGCCGACATCGACCGGCTGGTCATCGCGTACGAGCCCATCTGGGCCATCGGCACGGGGGAGACCGCCACGCCCGAGCAGGCGCAGGAGGCCTGCGCCATCGTGCGCGCCGTGGCGGCCGAGGTGGTGGACGGCGAGCGCCTGCGCGTGCTCTACGGCGGCAGCGTGAACCCGGGCAACGCCGCCGAGCTCATGGCTTGCCCCGATGTGGACGGTGCCCTGGTGGGCGGCGCGAGCCTCGATCCGGAATCGTTCCTGGCCATCGTGGCCGCCGCCGCATGAGCGGACCCCTCGTGCTGGTGGTGATCGACGGCTTCGGCGTGGCGCCGCCGGGACCCGGCAACGCCGTCACCCTTGCGCGCACTCCTGCGCTCGATGCGCTGGCCGCCGAGGGGTCGGCCACCCTGCTGCAGGCGAGCGGCCTACCCGTGGGCCTGCCCGAGGGGCAGATGGGCAACAGCGAGGTGGGGCACCTCAACCTGGGCGCCGGCCGGCGCGTGCCGCAGATGCTCGTGCGCATCGACGAGGCCGTGGCGGCCCCGGGCGGACTGGCGCAGGTGCCCGCCATCGCGGCGGCCCTGGCCAACGGGCGCGGGTCGACCCTGCACCTGGTGGGATTGGTGGGCGACGGCGGGGTGCACGCCAGCCAGCGCCACCTCATCGCCCTGCTCGACGCCGCCCGCGCCGAGGGGGTGGATCGCGTGGTGGTGCACGCCATCACCGACGGCCGCGACTCGCGCCCCGACTCGGCGCTGCCGGCGATACGCGACCTCGAGGGCAGTGGCGCCCGGGTGGGCACCGTGGTGGGCCGGTACTGGGCCATGGACCGCGACCATCGGTGGGACCGCACCCAGCGCGCATACGACGCCATGGTTGCGGGTCGGGGCGAGGCCGCAGCCACGGCATCCGACGCCGTGCAGCGCTCGTACGAGTCAGGCGTGACCGACGAGTTCATCGAGCCGTGGGTGATCGGCGACCCGGCGGATGGGCGCATCAGGCCAGGTGATCAGGTGATCGTGTGGAACTTCCGCCCCGACCGCGCCCGGCAGATCACCCAGGCGCTGGGCGACCCGGCATTCGACGGCTTCGACCGAGGTGCGGAGCCCCCGATGCCCGCCATCAGCACCATGACGCGCCTTCGTCGTGAGTGGGACTACCCGGTGGCGTTCGAGGCCGAGGATGTGCGCCAGGGCCTCGCGGAGTCGGTAAGCGACGCCGGCCGCAGCCAGTTGCATGTGGCCGAGACCGAGAAGTACGCGCACGTGACCTACTTCTTCAACGGGGGCCGCGAGGATCCGTTCGACGGCGAGGACCGCCTGCTCGTGCAGAGCCCGCAGCACGTGGCCACCTACGACGAGGCCCCCGAGATGAGCGCCATGGGAATCCGCGACGCCGTGGTGGGCGCGCTGGGCGAGGGCGGGCGTGACTTCATCGTCGTCAACTTCGCCAACGCCGACATGGTGGGCCACACGGGCGTGGTGCCCGCGGCGGTGCGCGGCATCGAGGCCGTGGACCGCTGCATGGCCGACATCCGCCCGGCGGTGGCAGCGGCGGGCGGCCTGCTCATCGTCACGGCCGACCACGGCAACTCCGAGGTGATGATTGAGCCGGATGGCACGGCCAACACCGCGCACACCACCAACCCCGTGCCGCTGTGGATCGACCGCCCGGGCCTGCCGCTGCGCGAAGGCCGCCTGGGCGACGTGGCGCCCACCGCCTGCGCGCTGTTGGGGTGGGATGCCCCTCCTGCTATGACCGGTGACGTCCTTCTCGACCCGGCCGACTAGCATCCCGCGCCGATGAGCACCCGTCCCCAGGAATGGCTTCCCGATCCCTCCGGCCGTCACGAGCTGCGCTGGTGGGATGGAACGCGGTGGACCGAGCACGTGAGCGACGCGGGCGAGACATCCACCGACCCCGGGGGCATGCAGCGCCAGCCGCCCCCGCCCCCGCGCGGGTCGGAGCCCGGCGCGCCGCGCGAGCGATCGGGCCGTGCCACGGCGTCGCTGGTGCTGGGCATCGTCGGGGTGCTGGTGTTTCCGGTGGTGTGCTCCACCCTTGCCATCATCTTCGGTGCCCTGGCGCTGCGCGACATCGGCAATCGCACGGACATCGCCGGGCGCAAGATGGCGTGGTGGGGCCTGGGCCTGGGCATCGCAGGGCTGATCATCGGCATCGTCCTCATCGCCTACCGCTTCGCATAGATCGGCGCGGTATCGGGGGGCATCAGCGTGAAGGACGGCTCGCCCGACGGCTACCGGGCGCTGGCCGCGCTCACGCGCGCGGAGCACCCCGACCACGCCCTGGCCGTGCTCGTCAAGCTGCGCGCGTCGCGCATCAACAACTGCCGCTTCTGCGAGGACGCCCACACGGCGGGCGCGCTCGAGGCCGGCGTGTCGGACGACCGCATCGCGGCCACCGCCGACTGGCAGGCGTCTGACCTGTTCGACGGCCGCGAGGGCGCCGCCCTGGCCCTCACAGACCTGCTCACCCGCAGCGGCGACCTCGCCCGGGCCGAGGACCCCTCGATGGCTCCGGCGTGGGATGCTGCCGCCGGGGCCTTTCCCGGGGACGACCTTCTGCAGCTGGTGTTCACCATCGCCGGCATCAACGCCTGGAACCGCATGATGATCTCGGAGGCCGTGATCTCCGAGGGCTAAGGCGCTAGCCCACGCGGATGAGCGACGTGATGACGTCGCGCCGCTGCTCCATCGAGAGCACCTCGTGCCCGGCGTCGTGGCACCAGGCGGGCAGGTCGAGGAATACCATTGGGTCGTCGGCCAGAACCTCAAGCACCTGGCCACGGGCCATGGCCGCGATCGTGTCCCGGGTCATAGTCACGGGCACCGGGCACCAGGTGCCGAGGGCGTCCACCGACCTGTCGTGGGGTGTGCTCACCTGCTCATCCCGGCGCCATCCCGCGAAGGGACTCCACCGCGGCCGCGTAGGCGGCGATGGCCTTTGCCACCTCGGCGTCGGTGGTGCCGGGCCCGGCGGTCACCAGAACGGCCGAGCGCGCGAGCTGGTCATTCAGTCCCATGGCCTCGAGCACCGGCGATGCCTTGCCCGCGCCGAAGGTGCATGCCGACCCGGGAGACACCGCCACCCCCCGCGCGGCCATGGCGAGCGCCACGGCCTCGCCCTCCACGCCCTCGGCTGACACCTGCACATGGCCTGGAAGCCGCTCACCCACGTGTGGGCCGTTCAGCCGGGTTCCCGGAACCGCGAGCATGCCGTCGGCCAAGGTGGCGGCATGGCGGCGCATGGTGGCCACCCGCGCATCGCGACCCGCGCGTGCCTCGCGCGCGGCCACCCCGAGCGCGGCGATGCCGGGCACGTCATGGGCGCCACCGCGCTTGCCGCCCTCCTCGAGGCCGCCCTCGACCAGGGGATGAAGTCGCGTGCCCGCGCGCACCAGCAGCGCGCCCGTCCACGGCGGCGCCCCCAGCGTGCGGCCGCCGATCACCACCAGGTCGGCGCCGAGGCCGTCATCGAGGGGTATCAGCCCGGCGGTCTCCTCGGCGTCCAGAACGATCACGGCATCCGGGCACGCAGCGCGCACCGCCGCCGCGAGCGCCGCGGCCTCCTGGAGCGTTCCCACCTCGGCCTGTCCATGGGTGATCACCACGACATCTGCAGGGGCGCCGGCCCTCATATCCCCTGTGGTGGCCCGTATCGAACTTCCTTTGCCTTCGTCGTTCGCGCCACCTCCGGCGCTCGATGTGACCGTCGTCGCGAGGTCCACCGTGGAGACGCGCCCGGTGGAGTCGACCGGGCTCAGGCGCATCTCGCCGGTGCGCCGCGTGAGTGTGCGCGCCACGGCGAGCGTGGATATGTGGGCGAGGGGGTCGGCGACGATCACCGGCGCCTCGACGCCGCCCGCGGCCAGCGACCCCTTGATCGCGAGGTTGCGCGCCTCGGTGGGGCCGGCGGTGAAGATCACGCACTCCGCGGACCAGGCGGTGAGCGCCGCCACCTGCTCGCGCGCCGCCGCGATGGCGTCGGCGGGGCCCCGCGCGGCCTCGTGCAGGGCCATGGGGCTACCCACGTGCGCGGTCCAGCGGTCCATCTCGGCGCGCACCGCATCGGAGAGCGGCCATGCGGACGCGTGGTCGAGGTAGCCCGTCATCGTCCCTCCGCCAGCCGGGCGCCGAGATCGGTCGGCAGCCCCGCCACCTGGATCGCGTTCTGCGCGCCCGGGACGTCGTAGGGGGTGCGCCTGAACCTGAGGGTGAGGGCATCCATGTCGAGGATCGCCCACGAGGCCCGCGGGTCGAGGTCGCGCGGCTGGCCCACCGATCCGGGGTTGATGATCCAGCGGCCGGTCTCGATCGAGAGGGTCTCCTCGCCGCGCACCAGCCCGCCGTCCAGCCTTTCGTCATCCCCGAGCCGCCACGCGCCCGCCAAGTGCGTGTGCCCGATGAGCATGATGCGGGCGGGGTGGGCGTCGAGTGCCGCGCGCACCTGCTCGCCGGTGATCACGTACTCCCAGATGGGGTCGCGCGGGCTCGCGTGGAACAGCGCCACCTCGCCCTCGGGGTCCTCGGGCGCGAGGGCAGCGAGGCGGTCGAGCGAGTTGCGGTCGAGCCGCCCGCGCGTCCAGTCGATGGCCGCGCGGGCGTGCGCCGTGAACTGGTCGGCGCGCACGCGTCCGGCCGCCGCCAGGTCGTGGTTGCCGGCGATGCAGCGCTCGGACTCGGTCACGCACACGCGAAGGCACTCCGCGGGATGTGCTCCGTAGCCCACCATGTCGCCGAGGCACCAGATGCGCGTGACGGCGGCCTGGCGGATGGCGCGGCGGACGGCCTCGAGCGCGTGGCGGTTGCCGTGGACGTCGCTGATGATGGCGATGCAGTCGCTCACCGCGGCCTACAGTATCGGCGTGAGCCGCCTCATCCAGTTCGTGGTCGTCGGGCGCCTGCGCCCGCCGCTCGCCGATGCCGGGGCCGAGTTCGAGAAGCGCATCGCCCGCATGGCCGACCTCCAGGTGCACGAGGTGGCCGCCGAGCCCGTGCAGCATGGCGACGATCAGGTGTTCAGGCGCGAGGGCGACCGCATGCGCGCGAAGGTGGCGCAGGGCGCGCACGTGGTGGCCATGGACTCCCGCGGCACGGCCCCGGCGAGCAGCGAGGCGCTGGCTTCCTGGATGGGGCGCCGCCTCGAGGACGCCCGGCCCACGTGCTTCTT
Source organism: Actinomycetota bacterium (assembly GCA_016870155.1). GTDB lineage: Bacteria > Actinomycetota > Thermoleophilia > Miltoncostaeales > Miltoncostaeaceae > SYFI01. The sequence continues at coordinate 48,107 of VGCE01000008.1, forward strand.
CATCGGCGGGGCCATCGGGCTCGACCCCTCGCTCGCCGCCGATGCCGACGAGGTGATGTCGCTGGGCCCGCTCACCCTGCCGCACCAGCTGGCGCGCGTGGTGCTGGCCGAGCAGGTGTACCGGTCGCTCGCCGACCTCGCGGGGCATCCCTACCCCCGCGCAGGCGGCGCTCGCTAGCATCGCGCGCCGTGCCTTCGGAGAGTCCCATCACGCCGCTCGCCCTTGCCCTCGCGCGCGAGGCATCGGAGGTCGCGGGGGGAGCCGACGCGGTCGCCATGCTCGAGCCACCCGCCAACGCGGAGTTCGGCGACCTTGCCACCAACGTGGCGATGACCCTCGCGAAGCAGGCCAGGCGCAACCCACGCGAGATCGCTGACGAGCTGGCGGGGCGTATCACCTCGGCCGACGGGCTGGCCGGGTACGTCCAGTCGGCCGAGGTCGCGGGGCCGGGATTCATCAACCTCACTCTCAGCCCCGCGTGGTTCGCCGACGCGGCCCGGGCCATCGCCGAGGCCGGGGATGACTACGGCCGCGGCCAGGCCGAGCCGCGCGAGCGAATCCTCATCGAGTTCGTGTCGTGCAACCCCACGGGTCCGCCGCACGTGGGCCACGCCCGCCAGGCGGCCTACGGCGACGGCGTGGCGAGGATCCTCGAGTATGCCGGCCACCAGGTGACGCGCGAGTTCTACGTGAACGACTGGGGCCGCCAGATGGAGTTGTTCGGGGCATCCGTTGCCGCGCGCTACGGCCAGCTGATGGGCCTCTCCGCCGAGGTTCCGGAGGATGGCTACCAGGGCGAGTACGTCACGGCCATCGCCGAGAAGCTGCGTGACGAGGTGGGCGACCAGTACCGCGAGCGCGTGGATCCGCCCGACGTCGAGGTGCTGGCGCTCTTCGCGTTGCGCGGCAAAGAGCTGATGCTCGCCACCATCACCGAGGAGATCGCGCGCTTCCGCGTGCGATTCGACGATTTTCTCTGCGAGACCACCCTGCATGAGGGCGGCGCCGTGGAGCGGGGCCTCGAGGCGCTCATCGAATCGGGCGACGCCTACGAGCACGACGGTGCGCTGTGGTTCCGCACCACCGCATACGGAGACGAGAAGGATCGCGTGCTGCGCCGCTCGGATGGATCGACCACCTATCTGGCCGCCGACGTGGCGTACCATCTCGACAAGGCCGGGCGTGGCGACGACCGCCTGCTCGACGTGCTGGGCGCCGACCACCACGGCTACATCGCGCGCCTCCGTGCCGTGATCGAAGCCGGTGGCCACGACCCGGACATGCTCGAGGTGCCCATCGTGCAGTTGGTGTCGCTCACCGAGGGCGGCGAGGCGAAGAAGATGAGCAAGCGCGCGGGCACCCTGGTGACGCTCGGCGAGCTCATCGACGACATCGGCGTGGACGCCGCCCGGTTCTTCCTGGTGCAGCGCAGCCACGAGACGGCCTTCGACCTCGACCTCGACGTGGCCCGCGCCGAGGGCAACGAGAACCCGGTCTATTACGTGCAATACGCCCACGCGCGCATCGCGGGAATCCTGGCCCAGCAGCCCGAGGCCCCGGCCGACGCCGGCCCGCCCGCCGAGCTCGGCCCGGTCGAGCGCGCCCTGCTGCTGCAGTTGGCGCTCTGGCCCGAGGTGGTGCGCGAGGCCGAGCGCCGTCGGTCGCCCCATCGCGTGGCTGCGTACCTCATGGACCTCGCCCGCGACTTCCACGGCTTCTACCACCGCTGCCGGGTGGTGGGGGAGGCCCCCGAGGTGGTGGCCTTCCGCCTGGACCTGCTTCGCGCAACCCGGTCGGTCATCGCCGCGGGACTCGACCTCATCGGCGTGGAGGCCCCCGACCGCATGTAGTCGCGGTGCGCGGGCGGCGGGATGGTCAGCGCACGATGATTGTCGCGGTGCCCGACACGGGGCGCCCACCCGGCGCCGTCACCGTGATGGGAATGCGGAACGTGCCCGCACGGGATGCCCGCACGCCCGAGGAGGTCGCCGTGACGCCGCGGGGCACCCTGCCGATGCGCACGCGTGATCCGGTGGGCGCCTGCAGCCCGGCGGCGGTCACCAGGCGGGCGGGGGAGATGAGTGCCTTCCGGCGTGCCGCCAGCGGGCGCGCCGCCACGCGCGGCGCGGCGCCGGTCACCGCGGGCTGCGGGGCGGCCGTCGCGGCCGGAGGGGCCACCGGCGCGGGCACCGGGGGCACGGCAGTGCTCACGCCGGTGCCCGACAGCGCGATGCCATCGGGTGCGGCGGGGGCGTCGGATGCGATGGCGAGCGACGTCGTGCGGGCACCGGCGGCCTGTGGTGCGAACCGCACGGTGATGGTGCACGTCGATGCCGCGGGGATCGCGCCCGACGAGCAGGTGCTGGCCGTCACCTGAAATGACGCATCACCGGACGACACGGTGCTGATGAGCGCCGGGCCGCCGCCGGTGCTCGTGAGGGTGAGGGTGCGCGTGGCGGTGTCACCAACCGCGACCTCGCCAAAGGCGAGGCCGCCGGTGTCGGCCGTGAACGCCGCGCCCGTGTCGGTGGTGGCCGGGGTGTTCTCTGCGAAGTACTCGTAGTTGTCCGAGTTGTCGATGGCCTGCGCCGGGTCGGTGGCCGCCAGGTTGGCCGCGCCGGCCTGGCCGTAGACGTGGTCGTAGGTGCCGGCGACGGCGTTGAAGTGGGCGATCTCGTGGATGAGCGTGCCGGCACGGGAGTCGGTGCCGGTGGTGGTGGTGGTCCAGAACTGGTTGCACAGGTACACGCGGTACGGCTGGTTGCGGTGGACGTAGGCATAAACTCCCGTGCCGCCGCAGTCGTCGATCGTGGCGCAGGTGAACTCCAAGGACGTCCCGGAGGTCACCGCGCGGATGCGCGCGATGTTGGCCGCCACGGTGGACCAGCGCGCGCGATCGAACGTGCCGAACCATGTGGTGTAGCGCTGTCCGGCCCGGTTGGTGGTGAAGTAGGCCTGCATCTCGGCCGCGTAGGCGTCGGCGGCGGGCACCGCCGCCGACGCCTGCGTCTCCTGCCCCGTGGTGCAGTTCGCGTAGGTGATGGCCCGCGGGGTGAGCGGGCCGCCCGCGATGCGCGTGGACGGCGGCGTGTTCGCGCCGCGCGCGGCGACGGTGAGGAGGATGGGCTGCGATGGGCCGCTCATCCCCGGGGCGTCGAACTGCACCGCGTAAGTGCCCGATCGCGTGAACGCCCAGGCCGTGCCGAGGTCAACCGTCCACGTGCGGGTGGATCCGGCCTCCACGGTCACGAGGTCGGCTGCCGACGGGTCGTCGACGCGCTTGGCAAGCATGCCCGTGTAGGGCACGGCGGCGCCGTCGAGGGTCACGCGGAACAGGGGCCCCATCACGCCGCGGGCGGGTGTGTCCCAGGCGGGCACCGAGATGTCGTCAGCCGTGGGATTGCGGATGCTCACCCGAACGCTCACGGGCGCATCCGGCGCCACCACCAGGGCATCGGCTGCAAGTGATGCCTGCAGGGCGTCGGCCGAGCCCACGGCCGTTCCGGTGGCCGGCGGGACGAGCACAACTGCGAATGCGACGGTCACGGCGGCCACGCGCAGCCATGTGGCGAGGGGCTTCAACACGCGAGGCAGTCTACGGCCGTGCGCTACCCTCCAAGCGACCCGCGGGTGTAGCTCAGTTGGTAGAGCATCAGCTTCCCAAGCTGAGGGTCGCCGGTTCGAGCCCGGTCGCCCGCTTCTCGGATTGACTCCCGATGCGCCTTCGCACCACGACCACCACCGTTGTCGCCGCCGCCCCGATCAACCAGAGGTCTACGACCTGTGTTCCCAGGTGACCAGCACCGGCTGCTGACCGCCTGACCCCGTGGACCGTCCCGACCTCGAGAGGCGCCGCGCCGAGAAGCGCGCACGCACCCGCCGCCGCAGGCGCACGTGGGCAGTTGCCGCGGTAGCGCTGGTGGCCGTGGGGGGCGTGACCGCCACGGCCCTCGTGGTGACCTCCGCAGACGGCCCCGGCGACGCGCCGGCACCCACGGCCAGCGCGCCTCCGGCCTACCGGCAGCCCACCACGGCGTCGCCGGCGCCCGAGCCGGAGCCCGCGACGACTGCCGTCGCCGCCGAGTCGCCCCAGCGCATACGCCCGCCGGTGCCCGGGCCCGCACGGGTGATCACCGAGGGCCCCGCCAGTGCGGGGCGCAAGGTGGCCCTGACGATCGACGACGGCACATGCCCCAGCTGCGTGGACCGCATCCTCGATGTGCTGGAGGCCACCGGGGGCAAGGCGACGCTGTTCCCCAACGGCGTGTACGGCAGCAGCTGGGAACCTCAGGCGAAGCGCATCAGGGCGCTCGTCCAGAAGGGCCAGGTGACGCTCGGCAACCACACCTACAGCCACGGGGTGTCCACGCAGATCGGGGCCGCGGCATTCGGCGCCGACCTGCAGCGCAACGAGGAGTGGATCCAGAAGACCTTCCGGCTGACGGGTCGGCCGTGGTTCCGTCCGCCCTACGGCGACCACAATGCGGCGATCGACGCTGCGGCCGGCCAGCGCGGCTACCGCAAGGTGATCATGTGGTCGGGCACCGTGGCCGACTCGCAGCCGCGCAGCGACGGGTACATCCTCGACGCCATCGACTACTGGGCACGTCCGGGGGCCATCATCCTCATGCACGCCAACTATCCCGCCACCGCGCGCGTGCTGCCCAGGATCTTCCGCGCGCTCGAGAAGCGACGCCTCGAGCCGGTGACCCTGGCCGAGCTCCTGGGCGGCACGGGCTCCTCCTGACGCCGCAGGTGGTGGCCGCTCGCCCGACCCGCGGCGATGCAGGCCCGAAAAGGTGTAGTTTGAGCAACATGGTTCCCCCCCGAATCCCGGCTGTGACGCTGTTCCGTACCGTCGTCCTCGCGTTCGTGGTCGTCCTTGCCGCGTGCCTGGGCGCAGCGTCCCCGGCCAGCGCGGGAGCGACCGATGACAATCGCTGGCGCCTGTTCGTGAAGATCTCGAACGACATGGACAACGTGACGGTGCCCGGGTACCCCCAGGTGACCCCGCCCGCACCGGTGCCCACGCCGGTGCCCGGCCCGAATCCGCCCAGCCCTGCACCCACGCCGACGCCGCCGGGTGCCGTGGCACTGACCGGGCTCGGCGTCTCGCGCGCATCGTTCACGACCTCCCAGGGCACGTTCGTGCGGTACCGCCTCAACGCGAGCGCCAACGTGCGCCTGACCTTCTACAACCGTGCGGCGCCCAAGCGGGTCTACACCTATGCCATTCGTGCCGGGCGTCCCGGGGCTGATGCCGGTCAGAACCGCGTGTTCATCAACGGGCGCGTGAGGGGCCGCGCGGTGCGATCCGGCAGGTGGGTGATGCGCGTCTCGGCCGTGCGGAACGGCGTGGACACGCCGCCGGCTACGCGACGGCTCACCCTGCGGGCTCGATGATCGCCCGATCCCGGCAGCGGCGCGGGTGGCTCGTGGCCCTTGCGATCGCGGTGATCGTCGGCTCCACGGCTTCGGTGGCCGCGGCCTGCACCAGGATCCTCTGGAACGACAATTCCGTCGCGGTGCTCGCGAGCCGCAGCATGGACTGGTGGGGATCGTCGCAGCCCAAGTTGCACGTGGTGCCGCGGGGCGTGCGCAAGTCCGGCGCCATGTTCGGAACCCAGACGGTGGTCAGCGGGAACCCCGCCAGGTGGACGTCCCGCTACGGCAGCGTGGTGGTGGGCAACTATGACGCCGCCGTGTCGGATGGCATGAACGAGAAGGGCCTCGCCGCGCATGGGCTCTGGCTCTACGCCCAGGACTATGGCCCGCGCGACATGTCGCGCCAGGGCCTCCAAGTGGGCATGTACGTGCAGTACGTGCTGGACAACGCCGCCACCGTCGATCAGGCCATCGCCCTCCTTCCCCGCATTCAGCCCGTGCAGGTGGTGATGGACGGCCACACCATCCGGCTGTCGCTCAGCGTGGAGGACCGCTCGGGCGACTCGGCGGTGATCGAGTACCTCAACGGGGTGCCGGTCATCCACCACGGCCGTCAGTACCGGGTGACCACGAACACCGTGCTCGACGATGCCCTGGCGCTGCTCGCGCCCTACGACTTCTCGAACGCCACCCGCAACCTGACGATCCCCGGCAACACCAACTCGCGCGATCGTTTCGTGAGGGCGTCGTTTTACAGCGCCTTCCTCAGCAAGGTCACTCCGCGCAGCCGCCTGGAGGCGCAGGCCGCGTTGATGTCGGTGGCGCGGAATGTGTCGGACCCCATCGGCGCACCGGGTGACGAGGTGGGGGAGACCGATGAGACCGACTTCCGCACCGTGGCCGACCTCACCCACGGCGTCTACCTGTTTGAGCTTTCGCGGGGCCTCGCCACGCTGCGCACGGACCTTCGCCGCCTGGACTTCCGCCGCGGCACCGGGGTGCGCACGGTGAACCCCAACAACCCCCGCCTGCAGGGCGACATCACGCGGCTCTACCGCGCCGGGGGGGCTCCCGCGCCGGGGGTGGTCGGGGGGTGAGGCGCGCCGGGGCCGCCCTCGTCGGGCCCGCCCTGGCCGGGGGCGGCGTGGTGGCCGTGCTGCTCGCCGTGGCCGGGTTCGGCGGGTGCGGCGATGCGCCGCCGCAGTCGGCCATCAGCTTCACCAGGTACGAGGGCAACGGCCGTGGGCACGTGTTCACGATGGCCCCCGACGGATCGGACGTGCGCCGGGTCACCAGTGCCCCCGGGGTGCAGGCCCACAGCACGATCTCGCCCGATGGCACGCGCGTGGCCTATTCGCAGGTGAACCGCGCGGGCTCGTCGATCGCGGTGGTCGACCGGGCCGGCGGGCCACCCACAGTCCTGAACCGCGGGAAGCAGTGGAGCCTGGTGCCGAGCTGGTCTCCTGACGGCGCACGGATTGCGTTCACCAGCGACGCCGATGGCAACTATGAGATCTACACCATGGCGTCTGACGGCACGGACGTGCGCCAGCTCACCTTCACGAAGCCGCCGATCCAGCACGTGGGGCCCAAGTACTCGCCTGACGGTTCCCAGTTGCTCTACGCCACCGACAAGGACGAGGCGGACCCGGCGAACCAGCAGGACATCTGGGTGATGCCCTCCTCGGGCGGTCCCGGCACGCGGCTCACACGGGGCATCAACGACCGGGAGAGCAGGGGGTGGTCACCCGATGGCACGCGCATCGTCACCCAGACCGTGAAGAACGGCGTGGGGCAACTCGTGGTGCTGAACGCCGACGGCTCGGGCCTGCGGCAGATCACGGACTTCCCCGCGGGCACACCGCGATTCGCCCCCGGGGGGATCTTCCCGGTCATGAGCGGGGCGGTCACGCCTGCCTGGTCGCCCGCAGGTGACTGGATCGCCTTCGCCTCGAACCATGAGGGGCAGTACGAGGTCTACCGCATTCGCCCGGATGGCACCGGCATCGCCCGCATCACGAACTCGCCCGAGCCCGAGCTCTCGGTTGGCTGGGGGCCCGACTAGGCCGCCCGCGGGCAGTCAGTCGACGAAGACGAACACCTGGCGGTAGCGGCCGTCCTCGAGGCGGGTGGTGCGCACCTCGCCCTCGGCGCCGATGTATGCGCCGCTGCCCCCGGTGATCACCCGCACCTGCTCCTTCTCGGCGGGCAGCGCGATGACCGCGCGGGGGTAGAACGACGCCCCTGTTGCGGTGATCGTGCCGTGCTCGCAGGGTGCGGGGGGAGTTCGCCCGAAGCGACTACGCCCACAGCGACGTCCACGACCGCCGCGCGCAAGGCGGCGACGGGGAATCGGCCAGCGTGCTACCCGAACTGCGCGAACGCGAACCTCGCCGGCGCCGACCTCACCAACGCTGACATCATCGGGGTAGACCTCACCGGCGCGGACCTCACCGGCGCGATCCTGACCGGGGCGAACTTCACCGGCGCGATCTTCTCCAACATCACCTGCCCGGGCCGCAACGTCACCAACACCGGCTGCTGACCGGCTGAGCCACGGGCGACGCCGGCGACCGTACCGGGATCAGCGCGGCGCGGGGATGCCCACGACGAGCGCCTTCACCACTCCCTCGCCAAGCCGGGCCGTGAGGCGTGCACCGACCCTGGACGACACCAGCACGCTCGCGCTCCCGCGCCCGGCCTTCTGGCCGTAGAGCTTGCGCACCTTCGACACCGGGTCACCCGGCTTGAGGCCCTTGGACGTGAGCCACTGCTGTCCGGTGAGCACGGCAGCGCGCACCCGTGACTCCGGGCCGCAGGGGTCGGCGCCGGATACGGGGGCGAAGGTCATCACTGCGCCGAGGCTCGCCCAGGTGACGCGGCAGTTGCCGTAGGCGGCGCGCTTCGCGCTGGTGCCGTAGGCCTTCTCGGCGGCAGCGAGCGTGCCGGTGCGCCCGGCAAGCGTGCCCATGCGCACCGCGCCCTTGCGGGTGACCAGCACCGACAGCGGGCCGGAGGGCGCGCCGGACGCCACCGAGCGCAGGGTGGTGGTCTGGGGCTCGAGCCCGTTGTGGCGCAGCATCGACGCGTAGAGGGCGAGGACCTTCTCGGTGTACCCGCCCCCCGTGGCCCAGTTGCCGTTGCCCATGGCGTCCCAGGTGGGCGCCTTGCCGTAGGGACGAACCATGGCGAAGCGCAGGTCGGTGAGCGGCCGCGCCACCTTCAGGGGGTCGGCGGCCGGGTCGGCATAGGCCCACAGGTGCTGGATCTGGGCGCGCACGCCTTCTTCGGGGGTCTTGAAGATGTTGCCGCGATCGCAGGTATCGCACGCGCCGAGCCCCGAGAAGTTGTTGTCGGTGGGCTTCACCATTGATCTCTCGTAGCGGAACCAGCCGGTCTCGAGGATCGACTGCGCGAAGGCGATGTCGCCGCGCACGTTCTGCGCGTTGCCTTCGTCCACGAAGATGCGCGCGAGGTCGGCGATGGGGATCGTGATGGCCGGGGTGATCTTCTGCTTCGCGAACCACGAGGCGATCTGGTCGCCGGTGAGGCGCGACTGTCCCATGACGGGGGTTACCGAGGCGACCGGGGTGGTGCCACCGGTCGTGCCCGTGGCGGGAGCGGTGGCAGTGCCGCCCGGCGGCAAGGGCGCCTGCGGCTGCGGTTCGGACTGCGCGACGAGGCCCGCCGGGATGGCAAGCGACAGGGCCGCGGCGATGAGCACGGGGAATCGCACGGGGGACGATCCTAGGCCACGCCGGCCCGGGACCCCGCATGACCCGTTGCGGCCATTACACGACCCTTACGCGGGTAGCCTGCCCGTGTGCAGGAGATTTCCCTTGCCACAGGAGCGCACATGCGCATCACGCGGCCCGGTTCGGGGACGGTGGTGATGTGCGTCAACGGCGGCGGTGCCAGCCCCCGCCCGGGTAACTGGAGCCCCACCATTGAATGGCTGGTCGATCGCCTGGCGCCCCGGTACCCTGATGCCGCCTTCGCCGAGGTCCGCTACCGGGTGCGCTCCTGGAAGATGCTGCCCTCGTGCATCGCCGACGGCGCTGCGGCGCTCGCGGCCGTGCCCGATGCCGACCGCGTGGTGATGCTCGGGTTCTCGATGGGCGGGGCGGTGAGCATCGCGTGCGCCGCGGACGATCGCGTGAGCGACCTCATTGCGCTGGCCCCCTGGATTCCCGAGGAACTCGTCCTCTCGCAACTGGCGGGTGACCGTGTGACGATCCTGCACGGAAGCATCGATGGTGTCATCCCGGGCATTCCGGGCGTGCGGCCCGCGCACTCGCTGCGCGCCGCCGACCGCCTGCGCGCCGCCGGGGCGCAGGTGCAGTACCGGAGAATCCCCGGCGCGGTGCACGGAGTCGCGATGCGCCGCAACGGCCGCCTGGTGCCGCTGCCCCGCGCCGGCGCCTGGCTGCGCGACGTGGAGCAGGCCATGGACCAGGCCGGCCTCTCCGGCGGCCCGTAGCCCTCGCGCGTAGGTACGAGCCAGGACCCCGTGGCGGTGGTGACCGCCCCCGCAGGTGCGTTCGGCAATATTGACGTGAAGGGCATGACCGCGCACCTGGCGCCGGACGTGGAGGCCCACATCACCAATGCATCCGGCGGGCGTGGCGCCATCGTGGGCCGCGACGCCCTGCTGGCGCGCATCGGCGCGGTGGACTACGCCGGCGCCGGCTTCACCCGGGTCGTGATCGACGCCGCCGCCACCCGTGACGGGCAGGCCCTCGTGATGGTGGAGGCCCTCCCCGCCGAGAGCGACGACTTCTGGAAGGGCCCCGAGGCCGGGGCGTCAGCCACCTGCGTCGGTGATGGCCTGACCCCTGGCCTTGCGCAGTTCCTGGCGCTCATCGGTGGGGATCTTGACGTCCCACACCAGCCCCACACGCTCCATCCCGTAAATCAGTGCCCACGAGAGGTCGACCTGCTTCCAGTGCAGCCCGTGGCGGGCCGATCCGGGAAAGGCATGGTGGTTGTTGTGCCAGGCCTCGCCGAACACCGGGATCGCCAGCGGCCAGAAGTTGCGGCTCTCGTCGTCGGTCTCGTAGTCGCGGCGGCCGTACATGTGGCAGATCGAGTTGACCGACCAGGTGAGGTGGTCGAACACGAACACCCTGAGCAGCCCGGCCCACACAAAGCACTGGAACGCCATCAACACCGAGCCCCCGCTCCAGGCGAGGCCCACGAGCGCGGGGATGCCCAGCGACAGCCCCAGCCAGAGCAGGTAGAGCCGGTCGATGCTGCGGATGAGCGGGTCGGCGTAGAGGTCCTTGCCGTAGCGCTCGCCGCGCTCGAGTCCCTTGGTGGTGAGCAGCCATCCCACCTGCGCGTGCCACAGGCCCTTGACCACGCCCTTCCATCCGGGCTCGTACCCGTGGTGGGGCGAGTGCGGGTCGCCTTCCTTGTCGGACAGCGCGTGGTGCTTGCGGTGGTCGGTGACCCACTGGGTGACCGGGCCCTGGCAGGCCATGGACCCCGCGATGGCCCAGAAGGCGGTCATGAAACGCGTGGTCTTGAAGGCGCGGTGCGAGAACAGACGATGGAACCCGATGGTGATCCCCAGCCCGCAGAACACGTACATGAACGCGAAGGTGATGAGGTCGACCGGGCCCACGGCCACGCCCCAGAGCAGCCCTGTTACCGACAGCAGCGCGAGCGGCGGCACCACGATGGCGATGAGCGTGATGATGCGAGCGGAGGTGAGGGGCTTCTCGCGGACCGTCGCGACGAGGGGTTGACGTGGCTTGGCGGGATTCGCGGTACTCATTCGTGCCGCAGGCTAGCCGCAACGGCAGGCGCGCCGCCAGCGCATCGGTACGGTGGGGTCACATGGCCCGCATCGCGATCATTGGCAGCGGCATCGGGGGACTCGGCGCCGCCTGGCTGCTCGGCCGCGCCCACGAGGTGGAGGTGTTCGAGCGCGATTCGCGCATCGGCGGGCACACCCACACCACCCGCGTCATCGGCCCCGACGGCGAGCGCCTGGCGCTCGACTCCGGGTTCATCGTGCACAACGAGGTCACCTACCCGCTGTTCGTGCGCATGCTGCGCGAGCTCGGGGTGGCCACGCAGCCATCGCGTATGGGCTTCTCGGTCACCTGCCGCTCATGTGGGATCGAGTTCTCGGGCGTGCGGCTATGGACCCAGCCCGAGGCCGTGCTGCGCCCGGCGTTCCTGCGCATGGTGCCCGACGCCATCAGGTTCCAGCGCACCGGGGACCGGGCGCTGCTGCCCGAGTACGCAGGTCTTTCGCTGCGGGAGTTCGCGGCGGCCGAGGGCTACTCGCAGGCGTTCACCGACCACTACCTGGTGCCGCTCACATCGGCCATCTGGTCGGCGGGGCTGGACGACGCGCAGCAGTTCCCGGCCTCCTACGCCGTGAGCTTCTGGCGCAATCACGGCATCCTCGGGTTCCGGCGGCTCGAGTGGCGCACGATCGTGGGCGGCAGCGACACCTACGTGAGGGCCATCACCCGCGGCCTGCCGGGCCGCGTGCACGTCGGCCTCGGCGTGGCGGAGGTGCGTCGCGACGCCGACGGCGTGGACATGCGCACCGACGATGGCAAGGTGCGGCGCTTCGACCACGTGGTGATGGCCGCGCACGCCGGGCAGTCGCTTGCGATGCTCGCCGACGCCACCGATGACGAGCGGGAGATCCTGTCGGCCTTCACCACCACCGAGAGCGCCGTGAGCCTGCATGCCGACGCCTCGCTGCTGCCCCGGCGTCGCCGTTCGCGCGCGGCGTGGAATCATCACGTGGATGATTGCCACGACCCGTACGCCGCGCCGGCCATGACGTACTCGCTCAACCGCCTCGAGAACCTATCGTCGCGCACCGAGTGGTGCGTGTCGCTGAACCGCGACGACGAGGTGGACCCCTCGCGGCTGGTCATGCGCACCCGGTACGCCCACCCGGTGTATGACGTCCGGGCCCTCGACGCACAGGACCGCATGGATGAGATACAGGGCGTGCGCCGCACCTGGTTCAGCGGGGCGTGGATGGGCTACGGCTTCCACGAGGACGGCATGCAGGCGGCGGTGGACGTGGCGCACGGGCTGGGGGTGGAGTGGTGAGGTCGGCTATCTACACGGGAACCCTCACGCATGCACGGCGCACGCCCGCCGAGCACGTGTTCCGCTACCCGGTGTGCATGTACGCGATCGACGTGGACGAGGTGGTCCACCTCGACCGCAGCCTGCGGCTGTTCTCGTACAACCGCCCCGGCCTGCTGACCCTGCGCGACAGAGATCACCTGGGCGATCCCATGCGCCCCGTGGGCGAGAACGTGCGCGCCCACCTGGCCGGCCGCGGCGTGGATGTGCAGGACGTGCGCATCACCATGCTCACCAACCTCCGCACCGCCGGCTACGTGTTCAACCCGGTCACGTACTTCTACGTGCACGGACCCGACGGGAACCTGCGCTGCGTGCTGGCCGAGGTGAGCAACACCTTCGGCGAGCGGCTGCCGTATCTCCTCACCGACGCCGAGCGCATCGCGCCGCTTCGGGACGAGCACGCATTCCGCCACGACAAGCGCATGCATGTGTCGCCGTTCTTCCCGCTGGAGCAGGAGTACATCTTCCGCATGGGCGAGCCGGGCGAGACCCTGAACATCCGCATGGATGTCCTGCAGGGCGATGAGCGGCCGTTCTGGGCGCAGCTCACCGGCGTGCGCCACCCGTTCACCGACCGCGAGCTGGGCAGGGCGCTGCTGCGCTACCCGCTCATGTCACAGCAGGTCATCTCACTCATCCACCTCGAGGCACTCAAGCTGTGGAGGAAGCGCGTGCCGGTCCACCGGAAGCCGGGGTTCATGCCGTCGGAAGGGTCGATCGCCGCCGCGCCTGACCCGGCGGACGGCTCGCGTGACCGTGGGCTAAGGCCGATCCCCGATGCCAGGCCCTCGCCGTTCGCGCCCGTGGCGAAGGCGCTGGCGCTTCGCGGCATGCGCAACCCCTCGGGCGGATGGTTCGAGCTCGAGATGCCCGACGGCACCGTGCACCGCATGGGATCGCCCGCGAATGGCCCGCGCTTCGCGAGGGTGACAGTCACCAGCAAGGACTTCTTCCGCAGGATCGCCCGTCGCGGCCGCGTGGGGTTCGGCGAGGCCTACCAGGCCGGCGATTGGCTGACCGACGACCTCCCGGCGTTCCTCGAGATGCTGGCGCTCACGGCAGAGGACGTCCGCCGCCGCCCGCCGGCATCCCTGGTGCCCGCGGCCATCGCCAAGCGCCCGCGGCTTCCCAACCCGGCCGACCTGGTGCGCGCCCGCCGCGACGTGCGGTACCACTACGATCTCGGCAACGACCTCTACGAGGCTTTCCTCGACCCGTCGATGACCTACTCGTGCGCGTACTTCGAGCACGAGGGGCAGCCGCTCGAGGACGCCCAGCAGGCCAAGTACCGGCGCCTGTGCGAGAAGCTGCGCATCGGGCCCGAGCACCACGTGCTCGAGGTGGGCTGCGGGTGGGGCGGGTTCGCCATTCACGCCGCCCGCGAGCGCGGCTGCCGGGTGACCGGCATCACGCTGTCCACCGAGCAGGCGGCCGAGGCGCGGCGCAGGGTGGCGGAAGCGGGGCTCTCCGACCAGATCGGCATCGTCATCTGCGACTACCGCCAGATGCAGGGCGCCTACGACCGCATCGTGTCGATCGAGATGATCGAGGCCGTGGGGTACGACGGCCTCCCCGCCTACTTCGCCAACCTCGATCGCCTGCTCGCACCCGAAGGGGTGATCGGCATCCAGGCCATCACGGTCCCCGACCAGCGGCTCGAGCGCTACCGGCGCGGCACCGACTGGATCCGCGAGTACATCTTCCCGGGCGCCTTCTGCCCGCCGCTGGCGTCGATGGTGGACGCCATGCGCACGTCATCCGAACTGCAGGTGGAGGGCATCGAGAACATCGGCATCCACTACGCCACCACGCTCAGGGTGTGGCGCGAGCGCTTCATGGCCAACGCCGACCGCGTGCGCGGCCTGGGCTTCTCGGATGAGTTCATCCGCACGTGGGAGTTCTACCTCGCCTTCTGCGAGGCGGGGTTCCGCACGCGGGCGCTCGGAGACCTGCAGATGGTGATCAGCCGCCCATACAACGAGGCGCTGCCCACCACGCCGGAGCCCCGACTCAGCCTCTAGGCGCCCTGTTCGTCCCGTCCGTCGAAGTCGAGCGAGGCGGAGTTGATGCAGTAGCGCATGCCGCCCGGGCCGGGGCCGTCGGGGAACACGTGGCCCAGGTGGGCGTCGCACGCGGCGCAGCGCACCTCGATGCGGCGCATGCCGAACGAGCGGTCCTCGTACTCGGTGATGGCGTCGGGCCGGATGGGGGTGACGTAGCTGGGCCAGCCGGTGCCCGAATCGAACTTGTGGGACGAGTCGAACAGCGGGGCCTCGCAGCAGATGCAGCGGTAGATGCCGTCGTCGTGGTGGTCCCAGTACACGCCGGTGAAGGCCGGCTCGGTGCCCGCCTCGCGGGTCACGTGGTACTGCATGTCCGTGAGCTTCCCGCGGTATTTCTCGTCGTCCGGCCCTGTCGAGCGTCCCATGTTCTCCTCCGGCGGCCGTGGGGGCCGGTGGACCCGTATTCATAGGGGCAGTCGGCCCGCCGCCGGATGCTAGCGTCGGCGGGTGTGAAATCTCGTTCCCGGTTCGCAATCGCCCTCACGCTCGCCGTCGGGCTCGGCGCGTGGCTCATCTGGACGAGCATTGGCGGCAGTCTCGAGACCTACACCAACCCATCCGGCCTGGTGAAGACCACCGACGCCACCACCTATCGCCTCAACGGCACGGTGGCCCCAGGCAGCCCGGCTGACGCCGCCGAGCGCGCGCAGACGGCCGAGGGCCTGAGGTTCACCGTGCGCGACAAGGACCGGCCGTCGGTGACCGTGCCGGTGGCCTACCGCGGCAGCGTGCCCGACGCCTTCAAGGACGGCCGCGAGATCGTGGTGACCGGCCATATGGAGAACGGCGTGTTCCAGGCCGAGCGTGGCACGCTCATCACACTGTGCCCGTCGAAGTTCATGGAGGAGCAGGCGGCAAAGGGCAAGACGATGCCCGACGGGATGCCGAAGGAGCCCGCAGGCACGTGACGCTCGTCGGTCGTGCAGCGCTCCTCCTGGCGTTCGCGTCCGCCCTCTACGCCGTGGGCGCCGCGCTCTGGTCGCGTCGCAAGGGCCGCCGCGAGTTGCTCGTATCTGCCGAGCGCGGCGTGTGGGCGGTGTTCGCCACCACCACGACCGCCGTGGTGGTGATGTGGATCCTCCTGCTCTCCAACCGCTTCGACGTGGCCGACGTGGCCGGCTACTCCAACCGCACGCTCGGCTGGCGCTACAAGATCACGGCGCTCTGGGGCAGCCAGGCGGGATCGCTGCTGCTGTGGATGTGGTTCCTGTCGATCGCCGCGGTGTTGGTGGTGATCACCAACCGCACGCGCAATCGCGCGCTGATGCCGGTGGTGGTGGCGGTGCTCATGGGCATCGCGGTGTTCTTCACCAGCGTGCTGTCGTTCTTCACCAGCCCATTCGAGACGGTGTCGCCGGTGCCGGCCGACGGCCGCGGGCTCAACCCGCTGCTGCAGAACGTCTACATGGAGAGCCACCCGCCGCTCCTCTACGTGGGGTACGTGGGGCTGTCCATACCCTTCGCATTCGCCATCGCGGCGCTGGTGACCAGACGCCTGGACTCCACCTGGATCACCTCCATCCGCCGCTGGACGACCCTCTCGTGGATGTTCCTCACCGTGGGGATCATCCTGGGGTCGCGATGGGCATATGAGGAGCTCGGCTGGGGTGGCTACTGGGCCTGGGACCCGGTGGAGAACGCGGCGCTCATGCCATGGCTCATGGCCACGGCGTTCCTCCACTCGGTGATGGTGCAGGAGCGTCGGGGCATGCTGCGCATCTGGAACATGGTGCTGGTGATCCTCACGTTCACCCTGGCGCTGTTCGGCACGTTCCTCACCCGCTCGGGAATCCTCTCGTCGGTGCATGCCTTCGGCGAGAGCACGCTGGGGCCGTACTTCCTGGCGCTCATCATCGTGGTGCTGGCCGGTTCGTTCGCGCTGCTCATCAGCCGCCTCTCCCTGCTGCGCAGCGAGAACTCGCTCGAGAGCTACGTGAGCCGCGAGGCGATCTTCCTCTACAACAACCTGCTGCTCGTGGGGCTGGCCTTCGCGGTGTTCTGGGGCACCATGTTCCCGGTGCTGTCGGAGGCCGTGCAGGGCCAGAAGATCACCGTGGGGCAGGGCTTCTTCAATCAGGTGGCCGCGCCCATCGGCCTGGCGCTGCTGTTCTTCACCGGGGTGGGGCCGCTCATCCCCTGGCGCAAGGCGTCGCCGCGCGAGCTTCGCCGCAGGTTCCTGTGGCCTCTCGTGGTCGCGGTCATCGCGGTGATCCCGGCGGTGTACTTCGCGCAGGACGGCGCCCACTGGTGGGCCGCGCTGGCGATCGTGCTGGCCGCATTCACCGTGGCGTGCATCGTAGGCGAGTACTGGCGCGGCGCCACGGTGCGCCACCAGTTGGGCGGGGTCTCGTGGCCGGGTGCCGTGGGCCAGCTGTTCACGCGCAACAGGCGCCGTTTCGGCGGGTACATCGTGCACCTGGGCGTGGTGTCCATCATCGTGGCCATCGCCTGCCAGGGGGCCTTCTCGTCACAGGGCGACCTGGCGCTGCGCACCGGCCAGACCGGCGAGGTGGCCGGGTACCAGTTCACCAACGAGGGCGGCACGCGAACGCGCGACGACCACAAGATGAGCGTGGGCGTGGCGCTCGGGGTGTCGGAGGGCGGCAACCGCTTCGCCACGCTCAACCCCGGCGTGGACGTGTTCACGGCCCAGATGCAGCGCTCGAGCGAGGTGGCGGTGGACACCTCGCCATTCCGCGACGTCTACGTGGTGCTGGTAGGGCTCACGCCCGACGGCCTGGCGCGCATCAGCGTATTCATCAACCCGATGATGATGTGGATCTGGGTGGGCGGCCTCGTGATGGTGCTGGGCTTGATCGTCGCCGTGTGGCCGTCCCGGCGGCCGAGGGAGGCCGCGGCGCGCGCGGCGCTGGGGGCTGACGGCCGCGTGCGCGAGTAGCCTCGCACGGCGATGGCCTACGTCCTCATCGCGCTGGTCAGCGTGCTCGTCGTCGCACTGGTCGCATGGCCGCTCCTGCGGGGCGAGTCCGGTGCCCAGCCCGCGGCGCAGTCGGACGACCTGCGCGCGGTGGAGGAGGAGCTGCAGAGCTCGCTCGATGCGATCCGGGAGATCGAGATGGACCACCGCGCGGGCAACCTGTCGGATGACGATTTCGCCGCGCTCGATCGCGACGAGCGCGCGCGGGCCGTGGAACTGATGCGCCGGCGCGATGCGCTCACCGAGGCGGGTGACGCGGTCGCCACCGGGGGCGCGGCGTGACGGGCGGCGGAGCGCCCGGGTCGCATGGTGGCCCGCGCGGCGGGCCGCGGCGGCGCCTGGTGGCGCTCGCGGGCGCGGTCGTCGTGGCCGTGCCGCTGCTCTCGGGCTGCAGCGCGCGCCTCTCGCAGTTCGTCGACGTCGGGCCCGAGGGCGGCGGCACGCTGTCGCTCGAGCTGCGGCTCGATCCGGCTGCCCAGCAGGCCATCGACCTGCCACGCCAGGTGCAGGAGGGCACGTTCGAGAGGTTCCTCGACGTGCGCAACGAGCGCTGGCGGGCACCGGGCGACGGCGCACTGGCGTTCCAGCAGCGCACCGAGGCCAGCGGCACCGTGGTGCTGCGCTCGGTGCGTAGCCTCAAGGCGGGCACCTCGCAGTTGGACGACCTGAAGAGCGCGCTCGGCGTGTTGCGCCCGCTGCAGCCGATCCTCGCGGCCACGGGGCGCTACTGGGCGGCGCCCAACCCCGGCAAGGTCTCAACGCAGGACCAGGGCGGCGACTCGCCCGCCACCGGCACGGCGCCCGGGGGCGCTGCCCAGGCCGGCATCACCGGGCTTCCCGCCCGCGCGCCCCTGCAGACGCTGCTCGTGGATGAGTTCACCCCGCAGGGCAAGGATCGCGGCCGAAGCGTGTTCGCCACCTTCTCGATCGCCTCGCGTGGCGGAGTGAGCGATGTGCTCAACCCGCCCTGCAACGGGGACAGCAGGCGGCTGGACTTCACCCGCGCCGACCGAACCCTGCAGGGCGGGTTGCAGTTCGCCTACACGTGGGCGATGCCGTCGCGCATCTCCCTCTACTCCACGGGCGGCCGGCTCGCGGGCGATCGCTACGTGGCCTCGTGGGCGATGCCCTACGGCCAGTGCCAGCGCATGGAGATCTCCTCCGCGGGATCCAAAGATGGCCGGGTCGTGAATGGCATCATCCTGGGCGCGGCGGTGCTGTTCCTGGGGATCGTGTTCGCACTGCGTGCCGTGTCACGACGCAGCCGCATGCGCCGCCAGGGCAGTGGCGATGGTGCATGAAAACCCCTGCACATAGAGGATAACTAAGCTGATTGCGCCCGCATCGTCGCAGCGGTGACGCCTCCTCGCTTGTCATGCAACAAGTGGTTGCATTGTCCCTGTAAAGCTCATAAAAAAGTAAACCATGGGGAACGTTCGGGGTTGACTGCCCCGAAGCCCTCGCTAAGGTCATTTCCGGCCAATGACCTCCAAGGGGCGTGCTCGCTGGCCCGGTGCCGGAATCGGATACGTCCCTCAGCCACGGAACACCCCCGATCGCGGGGCCATGGCGGAAAGGGAGCCAGGATCATCGACCACACCGGCAGCACCCCGCGCGATCTCTCGCGGCCGTTTTGCAAAGCGGCTGGGATCATCGCTCTTCTCTCGTTGGGCCTGATGGCCCCTGCGCTGGGCGCATCGCCCATGCCCGAGCAGCTGCCGGGCGGCGGACCGAGCGTGGCCCCCGAGGGGTCCGGCCTGCCGGGGCAGCCCGTGGCTCCCGCTCCTGCGCCCGTGCCTCCAGCAGCCCCGGCGGCTGCGCCGGCGACCCAGCCGGCCGTCGCCCTGCGCCCCGGCACGCGCGGTAGTGACGTCAAGGCGCTGCAGCGCAAGCTGCGCGTGCGCGGCATCAAGGTTCCCGTGGACGGCAACTACGGGGCGCGCACCCGCGCCGGGGTGCGGATGCTCCAGCGCAAGCTGAGGATGAAGGCCACGGGCGTGGCCGACGCCGCCCTGCTGGCCAAGCTCGGCCTGAAGATCCGGGCCGTGGCCAGCGATCCCGCCACGCCGTCTGCGCCCGCCGTGGCCCGGTACCTCAAGGTGTTCCCCGTGGTGGGCGAGTATTCCTACCGGGATGACTTCGGCGACCCGCGCGGCCAGGGCCCGCACCAGGGCAATGACATCATTGGCACCGTGGGCATGCAGCTGGTCAGTTGCGTGGACGGCACGATCTTGCGCCTCACCCGCGCGGAGACCGGTCTCGGCGGCATCTGGATCTGGATCGTCGACGGCCAGGGAAACGAGTACTACTACGCGCACATGGCGTCGATCGCCCCCGAGCTCAAGGCCGGTGCGACGGTGGCCGCCGGCCAGTTCGTGGGCACCATGGGCATGACCGGTGACGCCCGCGGCACGATTCCTCACCTGCACTTCGAGATCCGCCCGAACGGCGGGGGGTCCATCAACCCCTTCACCGAGCTGCGCGCGGTCGACCCGAAGGCGAAGTAACGAACTCGCAATGCCGCGGGGCGCGCGCGCCGTAGGACTGCGCACCCTGCCGTCGAATCCGCATCCCCGTGAGGCGGATTCCCACACATACGGCTGCTCTCGCCCTGCTCGCCGCCGGCGCGGTGTGGCTGCCCGGCGCCCTCAGCGGCACCGGCATCACCGAGCGCAAGCAGGCTGTGGACCAGCGGCTCTACAGCGCCGAGGCGCGCCTGATGGCGGTCATCAACCGGCAGGCGGTGCTCACGTCGGACCTCGCCATCGTCAGCGGGCGGCTTCGCGACGTCAACCGCCGGCTCGAACCGCTGGCAGCGCGGCGCGATGCCGCGGTGGCGGCGCACCGCATGGCGCGCGGCACGCTCACGCAGGTGAATCGCGACTTGGCGTTCCAGCAGCGCCAGCTGCAGCTGGCCACGGGCCGCCTGGCGCTGCAGCGCCAGGCGCTGGTGGAGCGCATCCGCGAGATCTACCGCAACGAGGATGACGACCCGCTGCTGGGCCTGCTGCAGGGCGGCAGCCTTGCCGAGCTGGCGGGGGCGACCACGGGCATCGAGCGCGTCACCGACCGCGACCGCGACATGATCTCGGCGGTGTCGCGCTACCGCACCCTCACGCGATCCACCGCCGCGCGCATCGCCGTGCTGCAGGACCGCGCCGCGGTGGCCGAGGATCGCGCGGCCGAGCGTGCGAGCGCCGCGAAGACCGCGGCACACGACCTGGACGTGGAGCAGCGGGTGCTGCGTCGCACCAAGCGCGTGCGCGCCCGCATGCTGGCCACCATCAAGGTGGACCGCGACCACATCGAGGACGACACCGATGAGCTGCGCGAGCAGTCGTTCGCGCTGGCAAGGCGCATCGCCAAGATCCAGGGCGTGCCGTATGCGGAGCCCTCGGACATCACGCCCTCGGCCGCCGGCTTCACCTGGCCCACGTCGGGCCAGATCACATCCGGCTTCGGCCCGCGCTGGGGCCGCATGCATCAGGGGCTCGACATCGCGGCGCCCACGGGCCGCCCTATCACCGCCGCGAAGTCGGGCAAGGTCATCGTCGCGGGCCCGTCGGGCGGCTATGGCAACCTCGTGGTGGTGGACCACGGCGGCGGCCTGTCCACCGCCTACGCCCATCAGAGCCGCATCGCCGTGGGCGTGGGCGACCCCGTCACCCAGGGCGGGCTCATCGGGTACGTGGGAAGCACGGGTCACTCCACCGGGCCGCACCTGCACTTCGAGGTACGGGTGAACGGCGCGGCGCAGAACCCGCTCCCCTACCTCTAGGGCGCCGTCCCGGTGGCGGGGCGCGGTCTACACTCCGGCCGTTCGCCGACACGACACTAAGGACGCCGCGCGTTGTCCCAGATGCAGCCCGCTCCGCAGACCGCCCAGTATCTCGCCCAGCCGCACGAGGTGCACCGCGTGGTGCTCCTCTACTCGGGCGGCCTTGACACCTCGGTGATGCTCAAGTGGATCCAGGACGAGTACGACGCCGAGGTGGTGGCGCTGTGCATCAATCTGGGCCAGCCCGAGGACGACTTCACCCAGATCCTCGCGAAGGCCGTGGACCTCGGGGCGATGGAGAGCCTGGTCATCGACGCCCGCGAGGAGTTCGCGCGCGACTACGTGGCGCCGGCCATCAAGGCCAACGCCCGCTACCAGGGCGGCTACCCGCTGTTCACGTCGCTGGGGCGCCCGCTCATCGCCAAGCTCGCCGTGCAGGAGGCCCGCCGCCACGACTGCGACACCATCGCGCACGGCTGCACCGGCAAGGGCAACGACCAGGTGCGCATCGAGGCCACCATCGCCACGCTGGCGCCGGAGCTCAAGATCATCGCGCCGGTGCGCGAGTGGCAGATGGGGCGCGACGAGGAGATCGCTTACGCGCAGCAGCATGGCATCCCGGTGTCGTCCAGCATCGAGCGCCCGTACTCGATCGACGACAACCTCTGGGGCCGCTCGAGCGAGGGCGGCATCATCGAGGACCTCACCCAGGCGATCCCCGACGACATCTTCCAGCTGGTCACCCCGCCCACGAAGGCACCTGACGTGCCCGAGGACATCACCATCTCGTTCCGCGAAGGACTTCCCGTGAGCCTGAACGAGGTGGAGATGCCGCTTCACGAGATCATCCCCGCCATCGCCGTGCATGCCTGCCGCAACGGCGTGGGGATCATGGACCACATCGAGGACCGCGTGGTGGGCCTGAAGGTGCGCGACGTCTACGAGGTGCCGGCGGCCACGGTGATCCTGGAGGCCCACAGGGAGCTCGAGAAGCTCGTATGCACCGGGCGCCAGAACGCCCTGAAGCCCAACCTCGACCTGCTCTGGGCGCAGCTGGCCTACGAAGGCCTGTGGTACGAGCCGCTCATGAAGGACCTCAACGCGTTCATGGACCACGTGAACCGCAAGGTGGAGGGCACCGTGACCGTGCGCCTCTACAAGGGCTCCGCAACGGTCATCACGCGCGACTCCCCGCTCGCGCTCTATGACCGCACCCTGGCCACCTTCGACGCCGACCCGAGCTTCTCGCAGAACGCCTCGCCGGGCTTCATCGAGCTCTTCAGCCTGCAGAGCCGGATGGCCCACCAGATCGAAGACGCGCGCGACCTGGGTTGACCCCGGTGTCAGGCACTTAACCGAGCGGCGCGCCTGCCGCGCTCCTCGGTTAAGTGCCTGACACCGGGGTCGGGTCGTCGGGCAGGACGGGTAGGTTTCGCGGGGTGAGCGGCCGCACACCATTCGCGCACCTGCACGTGCACTCCGACTACTCGATCCTCGACGGCGCGTGCAAGATCCCGCGGCTGCTCGACAGGGTGGAGGAGCTCGGGCAGAGCGCCGTGGCGCTCACCGACCACGGGGTGATGAGCGGTGCGGTTGAGCTCTATCGCGAGGCCAGCAAGCGGGGCATCACGCCCATCGTGGGCCTCGAGGCCTACGTGGTGCCCGACCACCGCGAGCGCCCCGGGCGCGAGCGGCGCAACCACCTCACCCTGCTGGCCGAGAGCACCCAGGGCTACTACAACCTCATCCGGCTCTGCTCGGCGGGGTACCTCCACGGCTACCACCGCCGACCGCGCATCGACCACGGGCTCATGAGCCGTTATGCCGACGGGATCATCGTGCTGTCGGGATGCCTGTCGGGGACCATCTGCTCGCGCCTGGCCGATGAGGACCTCACCGGAGCCCGCGAGGAGCTTGACACGCTCTGCCAGATCTTCGGGCCCGAAGACGTGTACCTCGAGCTCCAGGACTCAGGGATAGCGAGCCAGAAGCGCATCAACCAGCACCTGGGCACCCTCGCGAAGGAGACCGGCCGCACGCTGGTGGCCACGGGCGACGTGCACTACGTCTGCCACCAGGACGCCGAGAGCCACGAGGCCCTGCTGGCCATCCAGACCCGTGACGTGCTGTCGAACCCCAACCGCTTCAAGTTCGAAACGCAGGAGTTCTTCATCAAGAGCGCGGACGAGATGCTGCAGGCGCTGCCCGACTTCCCCGACTCGATCCCGGCCACCATCGAGGTGGCCGACCGCTGCTCCGGGCTCGACCTGCCGCTCGGCGACATCAAGCTCCCGGTGTTCCCGGTGCCCACGGGCGAGACCGACGACGCCTACCTCGAGCACCTGTGCCGCGAGGGCCTCGACCGCCGCTACGGGGCGGGCCTGTGGCCGGCCGAGGCCGAGGAACGCCTGCGGTTCGAGCTCAGCACCATCGAGGAGATGGGCTTCTCCTCGTACTTCCTCATCGTGTGGGACTACATCAAGTGGGCGCGCGACAACGGCGTGGCCGTGGGTCCGGGTCGCGGGTCGGCCGCCGGGTCGCTGGTGGCGTTCTCGCTGCGCATCACCGACCTCGACCCGCTTGAGCACGGCCTGCTGTTCGAGCGCTTCCTCAACCCGGGCCGCAAGTCGATGCCCGACATCGACACCGACTTCTCGGTGGGCGGGCGCGACCGCGTGGTGGCGTACGTCACCGAGAAGTACGGCGGCGACGCCGTGGCGCGCATCGGCACCTTCGGCAAGCTGCTCGCACGCGCCGTGGTGCGCGACGCCGGCCGCGTGCTGGGGTTCTCGTACGGGCAGGTGGACCGCATCGCCAAGCTCGTGCCCGAGAAGCTGGGAATCAAGCTCGATGAGGCCGCCGCCCCCGGTACCGAGCTGGCGGCGCTGATGGAAGCCGACGAGGGCGCCAAGCGCCTCGTGGAGGTCGCCCGTCCGCTCGAGGGGCTCGTGCGCAACGAGGGCGTGCACGCCGCGGGGGTGGTGATCGCCCCCGGGGCGATCACCGACTACCTGCCGGTGCGCGTCGACGACCAGGGCGCGGTGGTCACGCAGGTGCCCGACCACGACGTCGAGGGGCTCGGCCTGCTCAAGATGGACTTCCTCGGCCTGCGCAACCTGGACGTCATCCAGGACGCCCTGCGACTGGTGCGGGCCACTACCGGGGACGAGCTCGACATCGAAGCCGTCCCCATGGACGACGCCCCCACCTACCGCATGCTGGCCAAGGGCGACGCCCTGGGCGTGTTCCAGTTCGAGTCGTCCGGCATGCGCGACGCCCTGCGCGAGGTGCAGCCCACTGAGTTCGCCGACCTCGTGGCGCTCGTGGCCCTCTACCGGCCGGGCCCCATGGCGTTCATCTCCGTGTACGCGAAGAACAAGCGCGACCCCAGCCGGGTGCGCTTCGCCGACCCACGCCTCGAGCCGATCACCGGCCCCACATATTCCGTTGCTGTTTACCAGGAACAGCTCATGCAGATCTCCCGCGCGCTCGCGGGGTTCCCGCCTGCCCGAGCGGACGACCTGCGCAAGGCCGTGGGCAAGAAGGACAAGGAGCTCATGGCGTCGCTGCGCGATGAGTTCGTGCAGGGGTGCCTCGACTCCGGCACCGACGCCCAGGTGGCCGACGATCTGTGGGGGCTCTGCGAGGCGGCCGGCGATTACTCGTTCAACAAGTCGCACGCTGCCTGCTATGCGCTGGTCGCGTATCGCACGGCCTACCTCAAGGCCAACCACCCGGCCGAGTACATGGCCGCGGTGCTGACCTCGGTGATGGACACCAAGGACCGCGTGCCCTTCTATGTCTCAGCCTGCTCGGACATGGGCATCGAGGTGCTGCCGCCGGACGTCAACCGTTCGGAGTCGGGCTTCGCGGTGACTGGCGAGAAGGAGATCCGCTTCGGCCTCACGGCCGTGAAGGGCGTGGGCGAGAACGCCGTGCACGCGCTCATCGAGGAGCGCGCATCGGGCGGGCCCTACACGTCGATCTGGGACTTCTGCCGGCGCATGGATCCCGCGCAGCTCAACAAGCGCGCGCTCGAGAGCCTCATCCGCGGCGGCGCGCTCGACTGCACCGGCGCCACCCGCGCGGGCATGCTGGATTCCCTGCCCGCCGCCATGGCGCAGGCCGTCAAGCGCCGCACCGACCAGGCGGCGGGGCAGGAGTCGCTGTTCGGGCTGCTCGAGGACGCCGCCGGTGGGTCGCTGGATGCCGACCCGCCCATCACGACGCCCGAGATGGACAAGGACGAGCTGCTGGCAGGCGAGAAGGAGGCCATCGGCCTCTTCGTGTCGAGCCACCCGCTGGCCGACTGCCGCCGCCAGCTCAGGCGCCTGACGTCCATGACCCTCGGCGAGGTGGGCCAGTGCGCCGACGGGCAGGCGGTCACGCTGGGTGGCCTGGTGGGGGCGGTGAAGAACATCACCACAAAGCGCGGGGAGCCCATGGCGTTCGTGCGCCTCGACGACTTGGAGGGATCGATCGAGGTGGTGGTGGTGCCGCAGGTGCTCACCGCCGCGCGGGAGTTCCTGGCCGCCGACGCCCTGGTGCTCATCACTGGGCGCATCGACCAGAAGGGCGATGACGAGACCAAGCTCGTGGCGCAGGCGGCCGAGCCATTCGTGCCGGACCCGGCCGATGAGGAGGACCGCCTGCTGCTCGAAGTGGAGGCCGCGCGGTTCGCGAGTGCCGACATGGACATGCTGAAGAAGCTCTTCACCGACCATCCCGGCGAGGCCTGCGTGATCGTGTCGCTTCGCACCCCCGAGGGCGAGAAGCGCATCCGCCTGGGCAACGAATACCAGGTGGACCCCTCCGACCACGGCCTGCTGGCATCGCTCAAGAGCATGTTCGGGGAGCGCGCGGTGGCTTGATCGCCGCCCCTCGGCCCGCTTCACTGGTGGCGTGAGCCAACCGCCCCAGCACGGGTCGTGCCGTGCCTGTCCCGTGCGCTGCGAGCGCGTGGTGTATCCCGCGCACTGCGTGGCGACAGAATGCCCGCGCCTCTACGCGCACGAGCAGGACGGGGTGCGCTGGATCGGCTGCATCGACAAGGTGTACTCGGCCGAGGTGGACCTGGATCGCCTGCTCGAGCAGGACGCCCGGCACCACGGGTTCGGCGCGCTGCTGGCCGAGCGCGCGCCGCGCGCGGAGTGCAAGGCGGCCATCGACCGCACCTTCCCGCAGCGCGATGTCGGCGAGTGCACCCAGCCGGCGTTCCGCACGTCGTTCCCCGAGGCCCCCGAGGGCCGCGAGCCGCTTCGCACGCGCGGCGGCTGAGCGCTACCGGGCGGGCCCTGCGATCTCCCCCAGGCGGCGCATCTCGGCCAGCGCCTGGTCCATCACCTCGTCCATGATCTGCCCGGCGGGGCGGTCGGGGCCCGACAGCGCCGCCGCCTGTCCGGCCCACAGCGACATGTGATCCGCGTCGCCGGCCGCTGCTGCCGCCCGGCGGATATCGGCCGCGGCGGCGTTCTGCTGCGGCCACCCCATGGCCCCGGGCACCTCGAGCGCCTCGGTGAGCGCATTGGGCAGGCCCCGCGCCGGACGCCCCGACAGCGCCCGCGTGATGATGGTCTCGTCATCACGTGCCCGGCGCAGGCGGTCGCGCCAGCCCGCCGGCACGCCGGCCTCGCTCGCCACCAGGAGCGCCGTGCCCAGCTGCGCTCCCGACGCGCCGAGCGCCAGCGCCGCGGCCACGCCGGCGCCGTCCATGATGCCGCCGGTGGCCACCACCGGCACCTCCACGGCCTGCACCACCTGGCGCACCAGCGCCATGGTGCCCACCAGCGGCACCTCGCGGTCGTCGGGCACCTCGAAGCTCGACCTGTGGCCGCCGGCCTCCGCCCCCTGCGCCACCACCACGTCGGCTCCGGCATCCACCACGCGACAGGCGTCGTCCACCGTGCTCACCATCGCGATGAGCGGCGCGTCGGCGTCACGCGCGGCCTGCGCCACCACCGAGGGATCACCCAGGCCGGTGGCCACCACCCGCGCGCCGGCCTCGAGCCCCGCCTGCACGAGCTCGAGCGGCGTGGCCGGTGCGGCGCCGGGTGGCGGGGGGTGGGGAAGCCCCATGTCCTCGCGCATGAGGGCGAGCACGCGATCCATGGCATCGGGGTCGGCGCCCGGCCTGGGGATGGCGGGGGAGATGAGCACGTTCACGCCCACGGGGGCGCCATCGGCCATCTGCACCGCGCGCGCCACGGCATCGCGCGTGGCGTCGGTGCTCATTCCCGCGAGTCCGAACACCCCCAGGCCCCCGGCACGCGACACGGCCGCCACCAGGGCGGGCGTGGTGGGCCCGCCCGCCATGCCCGCCAGCAGGATGGGCCGCGGGATTCCCAGCAGGCGCGTGAGCGGCGTGTGGATGCCGGTCATGCGGGCAGGGTGCCAGACCCCCCCGGCGCGCGCCGCGCCGCGGATGGCGAATGAGGAACGGGGTCCTCCCCCAGCGCCACCTTGCGGGCGATCCACCCCGCCAGGCGCCGCCGCTGGTCGTCGTCGAGCCAGTTCTCGGCCACGTGCCTCAGGCGGGCGAGGGTGTCGTCACCGGCCGCCAGCGCCTTGCTGCGTCCGGTGCGCAGGGCGATCCAGCCGATGAGACGATCGGCCTGGTCCTCGCTCATCGTGAGCGCGGCCACGCGGATGATGTCGTCCACCGAGTCCCCCATGCGGGGCGCACTCTAGCGAACGTATGTTCGTATCATCCCGCGGTGGGCGCGCGGCGCAGGCCGGCGATCCACCGGGCGATCGCCTGCATCCATCGCGCACACGCTGCGTACTCGATGAGCAGCACCCAGATGGCCAGGGCGATGAGCGCGACGGCCCAGGTCCATCCCGTGATGTTGGGCACCAGCATGATGGCGAGGATGGTGAGCACCACGCCCGCGATCTCGAGGTGCGGGCGGTAGCGGCGCGCGAACTCCGTGACCCGCCCGGCGCCCTTGCGCTCGCCCGCGCGCAGGTCGCGGGCGCGATCGGCGATCCACCCACGGGCGTAGCCTGCCGGCTTGTCCGGGCCGAAGAGCCAGAGCACGAAGCTGACGATGGCGGTGAGGAGCACGATGAGCAGCGTCTGGTCCACCAGTTCAACAGTGGCGGTCGAGAGGATTGCACCCACCACGTCCTGCTGCGGACCCTCCTGGACGAGGCTGGTGATCACTGAGCGCGCGATGCGGGTGGCGATGACCGCGATCGCCGTGCCCACGATGATGGCGATCATCGTGCGCAACGCCGCCGGGCGGCGCTCGCGTGCCGTGAAGATGCCCGTGATCAGCAGCACGAGGAAGAGCAGCGGCAGCAGCCATGACATCAGCCAGATCAGGTTGATGGCCTGCTGGATGGTGACCACGTAGTCGGCCTCCACCAGGACGATCTTCTTGTACGACTCCGGCGGCGGCGGCAGGAACTTCGCGAGCGGGCCCAGGAGTTCCTCGGCCTTTGCGCGGGCGCCCTGCGCGATCACCTGTGTGTTGAGCACGATGGCGTCGTCCTGGAACTCGAACACGCCGGTGCCGTCATCCACGAGCTTGACGATCTCCTCGCTCAGCCGGCCCGACAGCGCCTCGGCGACCTGCTGGCCCGCGCCCGAGTTGAGGTACGACTGCACGGCGTTGGCCACCTGGTTGCGCACCGTGGATCCGATCGCGGCGGCGAGCAGGCTCTTCTCGGGGTCGCTGATGGGCAGCGGGGCCACCACGCGCTCGGCCAGGGAGTCGGCCCGGTCCGCGGGCAGCAGCTCGTCCCTGACGAGGCCACCAACCTTCTCGGCGAGGAGGCCTTGGCCCTCCACCGTGAGCGCCGCGGCCACGTAGCCGTCGGGGCTGAACGCCGTTGTGCGCATCCACACGAAAAGGCTTCCCAGCACCAGGCACAGCACGGCCAGCGCCAGGAGTACGAATGAGATGACGCCGCGCCAGCGCCGGGGGTCGCGGGAGACGATTGCCGCATCGGATGGGCTGGCGACCTCGGCGATGGGAGGATGTTACCCGGCCGTGCGGACCACTTTGCGAGACGGCGTTGCACGATGGAACCCGGGTTCGGGCATGCCCCCGGGGGCCGCGCTACGGTGTAAGCCAACGGTCAGGAGGTGAGGTGGTGAGCAGCGAAGTTCCCACACGGCGCCAGATGAGTCCCGATGAAGAACTCGAGCGCGCGATGGCCGATTACCTGCGCGTATCGCGCGGAGCCCACCTCTACGCAAGCGAGGACGAGCACCTCCGGGCCGAGCAGGCCGCGTGGGATCGCCTCATCGCGGCGCGCGACCTGGTCGAGACGGCGGGCGCCGCCTCTTAGCCGGCGGGGCGCCCGGCGCCAGCCGGGTGCCAGCGGAATCCCGTGGCTGTGGGCGCAGGCGCCAGCGGGCTCACGGGCAGGCCCGTGCGCGGCGGGGAGTGGAAGTCCACGGGCGAGGTGTCGTTGGGCGCGTCGGGGTGGAACAGCGACGCCAGGTACTGGATCTGCCCGCGGCCCGGCCCCAGTTCGTACTGCCCGCCGCCGTAGGCGCCAAGGCCGTGCGCGCGGATGTGGTCGTACACGGCGAAGAGGCCCTCGACCGAGCCGATGCGCGAGGGCTTCACATTCAGGGCGCGCGGGGCGATGGGCAGCTCCTCGATGTCGGCCACGTCGTGCAGCGGGGCATCCCAGGTGACGCGGTCCTCCGCGCCGGCCAGCGCGATGCGCGTGCGGTCGTCCACGCGCGGGTCCTCCAGCCAGGCGTCCGGGAACTCCTCGGCCACCATCGCGTACAGGCCGGGGTCGGCGCCTGGGTCCACCACCCTGCCCGAGTAGTGGCCCTTGAGGTCGACGGTCTCCACGCGTGCCCCGTCGGCCAGCGCGTGCGCCACCTCGCGGGTCCACGACGGCGTGGCATCCACCTTGAACCCGATGCCGGGCGCGGCCTCGGCCCATGCCAGCACGCGCCCGGGGTCGGGCGGCTCGCCCAGTCCGGTGGAGATGATGAACTCCACTGCGCTGGGGTCGATGTCAAGCACGCGCCACAGCGGCTCGCCCGCCTGTCGCAGCGCCAGGTCGAGGGCGGCGCTCTCGAAGGCCCAGCGACGGTATCGGCGGCTGGGCGGCCAGGCGGGCGCAGCAGCGGGGAAGAGGTCCATCGCGCCCAGGGCCACCGAGAGCGAGTGGATGGTCCAGTCGCCCGAGAGGTCGGGCGGCCCGGCCTGCTGGAACGCCGTGGCCTCGTCGGCCTCGTAGGTGACGTCCTCGCCCAGCCCCTCGTACCCGAGCCCCACGAGGCGCACCACGGTGGTGACCCGCGCGAACTCGGGCGAGACCGGCAACTCGAGGCGCTCGAGGTGCGCGTCCTCGACGGTGAGGGGCAGGGCGTGCAGCCGCCCGTACAGGCTCACCCCGCGCCACCCCCGCGCGCGCCGTGCGGCGCGCAGGGCGCGCCGCGAACCCCCGGCACCCGCGGCCCGCATGACGGTGGCACCGTGCCTTCGCTGATGGGCGGTCGCACCATGCACTCAGCCTACCGGCGCGCTGCCGCGATACGTTCCGGGGGTGCCCGACGACCCGGAGATCATCATTCGCAATGCGCATGGCGCCGTGGCCGGCCGCATTTCACGTGCGCAGGATGGATCGGTGACCGTCGAGGTGATCGACGAGGAGTCACGCTGGCTCGTGGAACTCGCGGCCGAGCGCGCCGGGGCCCCCGCGCGCCCCCGCCCGCGCCCCTCGTGCAGCCCGCCCGAGCGGTGACCCGCGGGGCCGCTGCCCGGGGAGTGACAGTCACAACCCTCAATCCCAACTTGAGGGTTTAGCGCCCGGATTTCCCCTCACCTCCGCCTTTCCGGCTCTGGCAATGCCGGCACCGGACCCATACGGTGCCCCGTCCATGGCAAGGGCACTCACATCCGACCTCGTCCAGATCGCCCTGCTCGAGGTGGCAGCGGTCCCCGGCGGAATCCCGCGCAGCGTGTTGTGGGCGGCCGTGGCCGCGCGCCTGGCCGAGATGGATCCCGCCGCGCCGCTGCCCGAGCCCGACCGCGTGCTGAGCGCGCTCGGCATGTGCATCGTGCGCGGCCAGCTGGATGAGGTAGACGGCTGCGTAATGGTGGCCTCCGGACCCGCCTCGGTCAGCGCCTGAGGGCAGGGGCGCCGTCCAGCGCGGCGAAATCACCAGACGTGGATCCCGACCGCGTGATCTCCCTCACCGATGCCGCCCTGCTCGCCGGGTGCTCGCGCAAGTCGCTCGAGCGGCGCGTGGAGCGTGGAGCCCTCGACGCGACGCACGATGACGACGGTCGGCGGGCCGTGCGGGTGGCCGACCTCATGCGCGCGGGGCTCGTGGTGCTGGTGCCCGCGGGGGCCGACGGCGGGGTGGATCCCCGTCGGCTGGCGGACGCCCACGCCCACGCCGACGCGCTGCAGTCGGCGCTTTCCGCCACCGAGGCCGCGCTTGCGCGAAGCCGCGACGAGGCCGGCCTGCTGCGCCAGCGGGTGATGGACGCCGAGAGCCGGGCCGCCATGGCCGAGGATGAGCTCACGCGCGTGCTGCTGGGCGCCGAGCCCACCGGACGCCGCGGCCGTCGCGGCAACCTGCGGCTCCGCACCACCTAGTCGCACCACCCGGGGCACCCCCGGGAACCCGCGGACCTGCCGCAGGGGCCCGTGACCTAAAGGGCGCCGACCGCCGCGAGCATGGCCCAGAGCGTGATGGGGGTTCCGAAGTCGCTGATGATGATCACGCTGTTCCCGGGCGCGTAGTTGCGGTCGCGCACCATTTCGATGAGGTGGTTCACGCCCGCGAGGAACAGGAACGCCGTGGTGGGGATCGCCACGGCGATCCAGGCCTCAGACCCCTGGTAGGTGGCCCAGATGCCGGCGATGCCCAGGCCCAGGCTCACGAAGCCGATCTCGTACTGGAAGCCGTTGGTCTGCCAGCCGATCGATGCCGCCGTGCGCCGCGCGAGCACGGTGTGCATCACCGCCGACACGAGGAAGACGATGCCGACCGGCATGAAGAGCGTCCAGTGCAGCACCAGTTCGTCCCAGGAGGCACCGGCGGATGCCCCCGGCGCGGACACCCCGGCGAGCCCGAGGATCCACGCCACCAGAAGCGTCAGGGGGATTATGACGACGCCCATGTGCATAGCCTACGTAAGCAGCCCGAGGAGGCCTCGGGCGGTCTCCTCCGGCGCCTCCTCGGCGAGGAAGTGTCCGGAGTCGAGGGCGCGACCGCGCACGTCCATCCCCTCGTCCATCCACGTGCCGAGGACGTCGTAGATGCGGTGCATGGCGCCCTTGGCGCCCCACAGCACCAGCAGGGGGCAGGCGATGCGCGTGTGGGCATCTGCGGCGTCGTGCTCGAGGTCGATGGTGGCAGCTGCCCGGTAGTCCTCGCACTGGGCGTGGATGGTGGCCGGGTCGTCGAAGGCCTCCTCGTAGGCCGCCAGCGCATCGGGATCGAACACGAACCCCGGGGCCGCCCACCGGCGAAGCGTCTCGTCGAGCCACCAGCGCGGGTCGCTGCCGATCATGTGCTCGGGCAGGCCGTCGGGCTGGATGAGGAAGAACCAGTGGTAGTAGGCCGTGGCCATGGCCTGATCGGTGGTGGCGAACACCTTTGCGGTGGGCACGATGTCCAGCACCGCCGCCGCTGTGACGCGATCGGGGTGGTCCAGGCACAGCCGGCGCGTGACGCGTCCGCCGCGATCGTGCCCGGCCACGGCGAAGCGGTCGAACCCCAGCGCCTGCATCGCCTCCACCTGGTCCTGCGCCATGGCGCGCTTGCAGTACCCGGCGTGGTCGTCGCCCGACTCCGGGCGCCCGCTGTGGCCGTATCCGCGCAGGTCGGCGCACACCACGGTGAAGTGCTCGGCCAGCATGGGGGCCACCCGGTGCCACATGGCCATGGTCTGCGGAAAGCCATGCAGCAGGAGCAGTGGCGGGCCGGAGCCCGCCACTGCCACCGCGATGTCCGTGCCGGTCACGCCGATCACCGATCGGTCGAACCCGGCGAGAGGGGTCACTTCGCGCCCTTCTCCATGATCGTGACCTTCTCGATCGTCACGGGCGGGTCGGGCGCCTCGGTGCCGGGTGCGGCCATGGTGGAGATCTTGTCCGCTACGTCCTGGCCCTTGGTCACCTGCCCGAACAGCGAGTAGTTGGGCGGCAGCGATGCGCCCTGCTGGCCGGTGACGATGAAGAACTGCGATCCGTTGGTGTTGGGGCCGGCGTTCGCCATGGCCACCGACCCGATCTTGTACTGGCCGGCCTCAGGCAGCTCATCCTGGAACTGATACCCGGGGCCGCCCTCGCCGGTGCCCTCAGGGTCACCGCCCTGGATGACGAAGTCGGGGATGACCCGGTGGAAGGTGAGGCCGTCGTAGAAGCCTTGCTTGGCAAGGAACACGAAGTTGTTGACGGTCGTGGGGGCTTGCTTGGGGTCGAGGGCGATCTGGATGTCGCCCTCCGAAGTGGAGAGGTCCGCCGAGTAGGAGGCGTTCTCGTCGATGGTCATCTTGGGCGCCGAGGACCAGCTCTTCGCTGCCCCTGCGTCGCCGCCCGTGGTGCTCGCCGCGACGGTGTCGGCGCCCGATGAGGCGCTGTCCGACGATCCGCAGCCCGCGATGAGCGGGACGGCGAGGATGGTTGCTGCTGCAGTGGCGGTGGCGATAAGTCGTCTCATGGGTCCGAGGATACCTGTCACGGTGGCGCGGCCCGATCGCCGGGGTAGGATCAAATGACGGTGACCCACCAACCATCCTCGATGCCGTCACAGGTGATCCCGACCCGCGCTGCACGCGTGCTTCGCGCCCCTGGCGCTCGCGAGTTCGCGCCCGTGCCGGCGCTCATGCGAGCGGCCATGATCGTGGTGTGCGTCGTGCTGGCACTCTGGCTCGCCCTCGCGCTGGCGGCGCCGGCCGCCGCGCACTCCGGTGCCCCCATGAGCTCACCGGTCGCCGGCGCGGTGGTGGCGTCGCTGCCCACCACCGTGACCATCACCTTCGACGGCCGTCTGGCGCGGGTGATCGGGGTGAGGGTGATCGACGCGAAGGGATCCGACCACGTGACGTCGGCCAGGCTGGATCCCCGCAACGCCACGCGGGTGCTGGTGCGCACCGCGCGCCCTGTGGCCGGCCGCTACACGGTGCGCTGGCAGGTGCGCTCAGAGGACGGCCACGCGCAGTCGGGCACGTTCTCGTTCCGCGCCCGCCGCTAGCGCTGCCCCGCCCCCCGGGCGGCGACCTGCGCCAGCACCACCACCAGCGCGACGATCCATCCCCACACGGGAATCATGAGGCCAAGGGGCAGCCCCACCAGCGCCACGCCCGACACCACCGCATGGGCGCGGCGCAGGGGTATGCAACCGGCCGCGAGGAACGCCGCCGAGAGCGGCACGCCGATGAGGGCCACCATCATGTACCGGCCACCAGTCGATCGAAAACGGCGTGCTGGTGGCATTGCTGACGGTGAACTTGGCGACGCGATACCCGAAGGCGGGACTGACGAGGCCGAGCGCGCCGGGGTCACCGATGATAGGGCGACGAAACATCACGGGGAACCCCACACGTAGGGGTTGAGTCCCGAACCTACCGGTTCGGGGGGTTGGGGCGGCGAGAGCGGGTGAACGGAATCGAACCGTCATCAGAAGCTTGGAAGGCTCCTGCTCTACCGTTGAGCTACACCCGCATGCGCCCGGCAGCCTAGCCGGTGCCCGGTCGGCCCTGAACCCGCGTAGCAGGTGAGGTCGCCCTTGCGGAGCACCAAGTCCCCTGCATACGGCCCCCATCCTCAGGAGAGTTGATGAACAAGCTCACCGCCACGTCCGCGGCTGCCGTCGTCGCCGGCGTGATGTAGGTGCAAAAGGCCGTGCCCAACGCCACGCTCGGCGGTTCGGCCAGCTCATACTTCTACCTATCCAACGGAGGCGGCAAGGTGTCGATCTCGAAGGTCGTGACCAAGGGCTTCGACAGCACGCAGACGGTCACCATCACCCCGCCGTCGGGCAAGACCCTCAACCAAGGCCTCGCGACGATCTCGGGCGGCGACCTGGGCTCGATGATCATCCGGTCGACCCAGACCACGAACTCCGCCTACAAGATCAACCTCGCGTTCCCGGGCGAGCAGGGCCGCCAGGGCACTCTGACCTTCCGCCTGCAGCTCTTCAACGGCTAGCCGCGGCTAGGAGCGCAGTGCCAGGCCCTCCTCGTGCAGACGCCTGGCTCGCTCCATGTTGATCGCATCGGGCCCCTCGCCCTCCTCACCGGGGACCTCCAGGATCACCGGGAGGCCCTGGAGGGCGGGGTGGCCCAGGATGCGCCTGAAGCCGTCCTC